>NZ_JBIQEC010000075.1:0-695 GCF_045370505.1 Moraxella sp. 179-F 1C4 NHS
TAGGTTGTGTTGAACATTTAATATACAAAAGAACATAATGAGGAAATTTTGATAAAAAAATAGCGAAGCAGTAAACTTTAAGCTCTGACCCAAAAAGAAGACTGTTCGCTATGCCTCGTCTTATGCTAAATAATCAACACTGGAAGAAGCTAAAACCCATTCTACAAGAAATTGGCATCTATGACTATGCCAATTTAAGAAAGACCGTAGAAGGGATCTTATATAAAATGCGAACAGGCATACCGTGGCGGGACTTACCCAGATATTTTGGAAAGACCAACACGATATTTAAAGCCTTTAACCGATGGTCACAAAGTAATAAGCTCATCAAATTGTTTGAAAAGATGATTCACTTTCCAGATATGGAATGGCTGTTTATCGATGCAACTTATATCAAAGCTCATCAGCACAGTAGTAGTGGTGACATGAAAGGGCAAGGCATTGATAAAAGTGTCGCAGGCAACAGCAGTAAGATTCATTTGGCGGTTGATGCACATGGCAATCCCATTCGTTTCATCATTACCGATGGCGTAACCCACGATGTTAAAGCAGCACCTGACTTGATTGATACTTTAGATTTAAGTGATGTTGTGATACTTGGTGCTGATAAAGGCTATGACTCTCAGTGCTTTCGTGAGAAAGTTGAAGAGAGTCAAACCATAGCTAATATTCCAAGAAAGCGTAACACTAAATTA
>NZ_JBIQEC010000076.1:0-674 GCF_045370505.1 Moraxella sp. 179-F 1C4 NHS
GTCTTAAACGGCATAATATCAAAGGTTTGTGGATCATCGATCAATCCAAGCTTACCTTGTGGTGCAATCAGAGAAACTATTTGCTTGATATAGGTGTCTGTATGATTGGTAGAGAAAACATATTTGGGTTTTTCAATGCCTAGTGCTTCGATTTGTTCGTTTAAATCTTTGCTATGGTCGATGACATGGTCGGCACCCAGTGATTCCACCCAAGATTTCGTTTCTTCACGTGACGCTGTGGTTATCACGGTCAGATTGGTTTTTGCTTTTAGGAGTTGGATAGCGATTGAGCCTACACCGCCTGCACCACCAATAATTAAAATACTGCCAACTTCTGTTTCTGAAATTTGAAACCGATCAAATAACATTTCCCATGCGGTGATAGCAGTTAATGGCAATGCTGCGGCTTCTGCATTAGATACTGTAATGGGTTTAAGACTGATGATGCGCTCATCGACTGCTTGAAACTCAGCATTACTACCATCTCGGGTTAAATCGCCCGCATACCAAACAGAATCTCCTACTTTAAACGAGGTAACTTTTGAGCCAATTTCGATAATTTCCCCAACGGCATCCCAACCTAAAATACGATTATTTGCTTCAGACGAATTTTTTCTCACTTTGGTATCAACGGGGTTCACAGAGATTGCCTGAACTTTTACCAGTACATCACG
>NZ_JBIQEC010000077.1:0-655 GCF_045370505.1 Moraxella sp. 179-F 1C4 NHS
AGTGGTCAGCGGGCGGCGATTGTTATGTCGCTCATTCAATCTGCAAGATTGAATGGTCTTGACCCGTATGCGTATTTGGCAGATGTGCTGCTGAGACGTCTGCCGACACATAAAGATAGCCATATTGATGAGCTGCTACCTCATGTCTGGAAAATGGGATGATAGGGGTATGGTCGGGGGCTTACGTAATGTTAGCCAATAGACGTTAATTAACTGTAATTTAGGAGATTTTTATGCCAATTCGGTGACGTTTTCTATCTTTTAACACCAATTCCAGTTTTTAGTTGAGTTTGAAATTGGTGTCGATAGAAGGTCGCTGGTTTGTGCAAAGGTCTTTAATCAATTAAAAAGTTTTATAAGGTAAAAACTTTCCTGATAACAGGATATTGACGCGGTCTCCTGCAGGATTGTTTTCACGTTGAATGTCCATCGAAAAATCAATCGCACTCATAATCCCATCGCCAAATTCTTCATGAATTAACTCTTTTATGGTTAAGCCATACACACTGATTACTTCATATAAGCGGTAAATCAATGGATCAGAAGGCACCGCTGTTGGCAAGCTACCTTTATAAGGCACAACCTTTAACCACTTTATCTCATTTTCATTTAAATTAAATAAGCCACCTACTTTATTTGCTTGTTCATCATTTAA
>NZ_JBIQEC010000009.1:0-101273 GCF_045370505.1 Moraxella sp. 179-F 1C4 NHS
AGCTCGTAATTTTGAGTCAATGATTTACCTCGCTTGCATCATTATTCATGTTAAAGTGAATTGAGGACACAGCCTAACAACCCTCAAAAATATTTCTACAATCTTACCAAAACGGGCTTAAATACTCCCCGCCCGGTTAATCATAAGTCATAAACCATCACTTATAAATCGTAAGCCATACGTCATAAAAAACCCCTAACAGGCGGTTAAGGGTTTTGATGATTTAAGCTATCTTAGTTTTTTAACAGGCTTATTTAATAAGCCCATGTAATACGCTTAGTCTTTCAACACTTCTGCCATGGCATTGGCCACATAGTCGATATTGCTAGCATTTAGACCGGCAACCGAGATACGACCATTAGCGACCATATAGATACCAAAATCTTTGATAATGCGCGCTACTTGCTCAGGGGTGAGACCAGTATAGCTGAACATACCGTTTTGCTTGGTGATATATTCAAAACTGCGACCGGGTAATTTGGCCTCTAGGCTGTCACGCAGTTTTTGGCGCATGTCTTTGATACGATCGCGCATCACATACACTTCTTGTACCCATTCATTGAATAACGCTTCGTCATTCATCACGATATCAACCACGTGACCGCCATGCGAAGGTGGGCTTGAGTAAATGCGGCGGATATTGAACTGCAATTGACCTTGCACCGCTTTGGCTTGTGCTTCGTCTTTACACACCACAGATAAACCGCCAACGCGTTCACCATACAGTGATAGATTTTTTGAGAATGAGTTACTGACAAAGAACAACAAGCCCATGTCCACTGCTTTGCGAATCGCATAGACATCTGCATCCATGTCTTCACCAAAGCCTTGATAGGCAATATCCATAAAGGCAAGCAAGTTTTTCGCTTTGACCACTTCAAGCACTTTATCCCATTGCGCTTGGGTCAAATCAACGCCCGTTGGGTTATGACAACAGGGATGCAGCAACACCACATCATGGGCTTGCAAGGTGTTTAGAAAAGCAATCAGCTCATCAAATTTGATGCCATTGGTCGCTGCATCATAGTAAGGATATTTGCCCACCGCAAAACCAGACCCTTCAAAGATACCAATATGGTTCGCCCACGTTGGGTCAGACACATAGCATTTGGCTTGTGGAAACCAAGCATGAATAAAATCAGCCCCGACTTTGAGCGCGCCTGAACCACCGATGGTTGCTGTGGTTGCCACACGTTTATCTTTTAATACTTGTGCGTCTTTACCAAACAATAGGTTTTGGCAAGCGGCGCGATAACCTGGCAGACCGTCCATTGGCAAATAGGGACGTGGTTTTGGTGGATTAGCGATTTGTGCTTCAGCTTTTTGCACACAGTTGAGGACGGGTAATTTACCGTCATTATCAAAATATACACCCACACCCAAATTAACTTTGTCGGCACGTGGGTCTTGTTTATGCTTGTCCATCAACCCCAAAATCGGGTCACCCGCATACGGTTCTACATGTGAAAACATGAATAGCTCCTACATTTAATTGATAAGTTTGACTGCTAAAAAATTTACGCTAACGTGGCATTGCCCAAATATTCAATGTCAACGGATAAGGATAAACCTTGTAACCCAATAAAACAACCGTCACGCCTATTTTTTTGCTTGTCTAAGCGCTTTACCTGACAAAGTTTTAAGCCTATCAAAGTGTCCTGTTCAATGGGTTAATTGACCCATGCAGTTACATTTTTTCACAGCAGTTATCGCATAAATTGCAAATTTTGCGTGTTATTTACATTTATAACTTATATTTCTTTCAACAATATGCGCATAATAATTTCATCAATTCCGTGTGTATTTTTGAGGAAACACAACATGATGATGACCGCTATAAAAAAATCTCAAATCGTTGCCGCGACAGTTGCGGTGATTGCCATGAGTGCCGTGGCAACGCCCAGTCATGCGCGCACCGTTAAAGCCGCCGCCAAAAAAACTACAACAGTAACCACGACCCGCATCGCACCAAAAACCACAACGATTGTCAATCAACATATCGATGGCACTAGCGATACCGTGATGGTTCGCCCTAATGGATTTACCATCGTTGACGGTATGCCATTTTACCCGACACAAATTGTCACCACGCCGACTTATCGCACTGTCTCTACGCCTGTCGTCACTACCACAGCCCCTGTGTTAACAACAGCACCTAGTACGACTGTAATATCAACATCGAATGTCAATACTACTACCCCAGTAACGGTACAAACAGGCTCAGGCGCGACAGTGACCGTGTCAAAACCTGCTACGGTTGTTTCTACCACTACGACAACCCCCGTATTGCTACCGGCATCAACGCCTGCGGTAGCGACAATGACCACCATGCCTGTCACGACCGCACCGGCTATTATCGTGAATCCGTAATTCGTAATTCGTAATTCGTAGACACTAATTAGTTAATCTACCAAAAGCAAGACGACAACGTGTGACGTCTTGCTTTTTTTTAACCGTATTTTTAGCCGCTGATAAGGTAAAATACTCATCTTAAGTTTAATTTTGCAACCTATTTTTTATGTTTTTATCCGCTGATATATGAGATATGCAAGGTTTACGCGATGAATTATGAAAGATTGCAAGACAAATTAGCCATCTTAGCCGATGCTGCCAAATATGATGTTTCCTGTTCATCAAGTGGTAGCAAACGTGACAATCATAACAAAGGAATCGGTACGGCTAACTCGGGTATTTGTCATAGCTATACCGAAGATGGCCGCTGTGTTTCCTTATTAAAAATATTGTTTACCAATCATTGTATTTACGATTGCGCCTATTGCACTTCAAGGCGCAGTCACGATACGCCGCGCGCAGCTTTTACTGTCGAAGAAGTGGTTGATTTGACCATGCAGTTTTATCGGCGCAACTATATTGAAGGCTTGTTTTTAAGCTCAGGGATTTTTAAATCGCCCGACTACACCATGGAGCGATTGGTTCGTGTCGCCAAAACCTTGCGCCTTGCGCACAAATTCAATGGCTATATTCATCTAAAAACTATTCCCGGTGCGTCTGCTGAGCTGATGCAGGAAGCAGGATTGTATGCCGATCGCTTAAGCGTCAATATGGAAATCCCCACCAAATCAGGCTTGGCATTGCTCGCACCTGAAAAAAACCATGACGATATGAAAGCCCCAATGAAAGTGGTGCAAGAACAAATCGTGGTGTTTAAAGACAGTAAAAAACAACACAAACATACCCCAAAATTTACCCCAGCGGGTCAAAGTACCCAGCTGATTGTGGGCGCAGCGCAAGAGACCGACTTACAAATCATCCGTTTATCGAGCCATTTTTATCAAGAATATGACCTAAAACGGGTGTACTATTCAGGGTATGTGCCTATGCTCAGTGACAATCGCTTGCCCGCCATGGGCACCCCTGTGCCGATGGTGCGAGAAAATCGCTTGTACCAAGCGGATTGGTTAATGCGTTTTTATGGATTTGAAGCAGAAGAAATTCTACCCGATGACCATCCGTTTTTGGATTTGGACTGTGACCCCAAATTGGCTTGGGCGATTCGTAATAAGTCACATTTCCCCGTCAATATCCAAACTGCGCCTTACAAAATGATTGTGCGTATTCCTGGTATTGGCACACGAACCGCCAAAAAAATTGTTCAGGCACGAAAATTTTCAACTTTGACGCTTGATCATCTCAAGCAAATGGGCGCTGCCGTGAACCGTGCCAAATACTTTATCGCACTCAAAGGTCGCAATGAGCATTTAAGTCATTTAACGCAGGATAATTTTCGCGATTATGTACTGGCGCAGACCCAAACCAAATTCAAAGCCGAGCGGCATGGTCAATTGGCGTTGTTTTAGCATTATTGTTTTAACATTACATTTTTAAAATCAAAGTTTTAAAGTCCACTGTGCAAAAGGTCAATCATTTATGGATTTAGTGACGGCTGAGACCCCCATTTTAATCTTTGATGGCAGCTTTGAAGGGTGGCTCACGTGTGTGTTCACCATTTTTGAGAATGGTTGGCAGCACACCCCGATTGTGACCATTCAAGCCGAGCATGAAGTGGTGCCCAATTTTTGGCAAGCCACTGTCACCGTCGCGACCGATGAAGCCAAAACCTTACGGGTGAGTGATAAATTAGAACGCGTCTTTGGCAAAAACGGTATGCGGCAACTGCTGTGGGGCTTTTTATCAGAATCGCCTACGGTGTATAGTCATCTGTTTGGTGTGGTACGGTTTCAACTGTCCAATCCCAACCTTGATGTGTGGGAGAATTATACCCATGCGGATGTGATGGCAGTGAGCAAGCTTATCAAAATGGTCGGGCGTGAGCGCCACCGTATGCAGGCGTTTGTGCGATTTGAACAAATGCAAATGCCAGACACTGACAAACCGGTATATTTTGCGCGCGTTGAGCCCGATTTTAATGTATTACCCATTTTGCATCAGCATTTTAAAGAACGCTATGCCGATCAGACTTGGGCGATTTATGATGTCAAACGCGGGTTTGGTATTTATTACGCTCACGATGATCCCAGCGAACAAGTCCATATCATCTTTGATGTAGATGATGAAGCGCTACTGCATCCGCAGCAGTTTTATAGCGAGGCAGAACAACAATACCAGACGCTTTGGCAAAAATATTTTACTCACGTGACCATCAAAGAGCGGTTAAATCGCAAGCTACATATTCAGTATTTGCCAAAACGCTATTGGAAATATTTGACAGAAAAAATGGGTTAATAGCCGGGCGTACCTTAATCGCCCGCTAACACGCCTCAATAACACTTCATTTATTTAATAAAAGTCGTATAACGGTAAAAAGTTATGGCTTTGTTAGGGCTTTAGGGTGTCGAGTAATTTTTGCATGTCTTCGGGCAGGCGTGCTTGCACTTTAATAGGCTCGCCTGTTTTTGGGTGGATAAAGCCAAGCTCATAAGCATGTAGTGCCTGACGCTGGAACTGTTGCACGATGTGTTTTTGGTCGTCATGCAAAGTTTTTAACAATATCGCATTTTTACGAGCTGCACCATAGAGCGGATCTCCGAGCAACGGAAAACCCAAGTTTGATAAGTGTACACGGATTTGGTGGGTACGCCCTGTTTCAAGGCGGACGCTGACCAATGAGACAGCGTCGCTTATCGCTGTGATTTTCTCAAGATGGGTGACAGCGGGTTTGCCACTACCCACCACCGCCATTTTAGTGCGCTGGGTCGGATGGCGACCAATGGGGGCGTCAATGGTGCGATGGCGGGCAAGCTCAGCCGCGGACGCTAACACAATCGCTTGATAAAGCCGGTACACGGATTTGTCTTTAAGCTGATTAATTAGATGCAGTTGGCTTTGACTGTCTTTAGCAATCACCATTAAACCCGATGTTTCTTTATCGATGCGATGTACCAATCCTGCTCTAGGTAGCGTGCGGCTGTCAGGATAATGAAAAAGCAGCGCGTTGACTAGCGTACCCGACCCATTGCCTGCGCCAGGATGGACGACCAAGCCTACTGGCTTATTGATGACCAGCACCGCCTCATCTTCATACAAGATATCAAGTGGGATATTCTCGGGCAAATCTTGCTGCTGAGCAGTCAAACTCGCTTTAAGCATCAACATATCGTTGGGCTTAAGACGATATTTGGGTTTTTGCGCTGCGCCATTTACGGTTAGTTCGCCTGACTCAAGCCAGTTTTTGATTTGCTCACGCGAATAATCGCTAAACATCAAGGCAGCAATTTTATCAATGCGCTCCCCTATTTGCTCAGAGTTGACTATATAATTTTGGACAATTTGATGACTGCCAGCGTCGTGGGTATGTAGGTTTTGAGTGCTTGGCTGTGGTTGTGACAGGTTTTCCCATTCTTCTTCGAGTTGATTGGTGTTGTTTTGAGTCATAGATTCAGTCGTAGATTCAATGTTTGATTCGATTGGATTTAAGTTGCTCGGATGTGAGGCGATTGGCGTGGTCATAAACATATCAGACTTAGGGTATATGGATTTGCAAAATTAATATGCGCGGATAGGTCACAAAGTATAACGTTTCGTGATAGACTTAGTGAAATTTTTAATACAATATTTTGCATTCAGTTTTGAACAATAAGTATTATGATGGGCAAATATTTTTGCAATAGATTTGAGGTTCGTATGCATCATCTTTCCAAAGTTGTGGGTGTCACCGCAATTACTCTGGCTTTGACCACTTTATCTGGCTGTCAAACGCTAAAAAATTCAAAATTGTTGGGTGGCAAAGACGAAGTCGTCGCGACCAAAGCTGAAAAAAGCGAACAAGGCTACTACCAAGCAGCGTCTGACAACATCAAAAAAGGCAACCTTGCTAAAGCGATTAGCCAGTTAAACGATTTGCGGACTTTCTATCCTGTGGGTGATTACAGCGAGCAAGCATTACTTGACTTAATGTACGCGCAGTACCAGCATGGTGACTATTTGGATGCCATTGCCAGTGCTGATCGTTTTATTCAGTCTTACCCATCCAACCCGCAAGTTGACTATGCTTACTATGTTCGCGGTATCTCAAATATGCAGGCAGCATCAGGCGGCGTGATGAAATACACCAAGCTCAATCCTGCACACCGTGATATGGGCTATTCGCGCATTGCGTTTAATAATTTTCAGCAATTGATTAATCGCTTCCCCAATAGTGCCTATGCCCCAGACGCTGCGCTACGTATGCGTTATATTTATAACCAATTGTCAGAAAGTGAGATGGATGTAGCGCGCTGGTATATTAAACGCAAAGCCTATGTGGCAGCCGCCAACCGTGCTAAATGGGTATTTCAGTACTATCCACAAAGCGAAGCGATTCCAGAGTCTATTGCAACCATCGCCTATAGCTATGACAAATTGGGAATGACCGACACCGCCAATCAATATAAACAACTACTTCGTATCAACTATCCTGGTCTGATTGATGCGCGTGGCAACGTCAAACTTGATAATACCCGTACCGGTTCAAATTGGTTAAATAAAGCCACATTGGGCGTGCTGGGTCAAAGTTCAAAAAATGCTGCTGTTCAAGGGCTAGCCCAGCAGTCGGGTCAATACTCAGGCAACACCAAGCCACAAGTGATTCAGACTTCAATTCAGCAAGCTGCTGCAATGCGCCTGCCAAGTCCGGCTACCACGGCAAATGATGAAACGCCAACCAGACCACGTGAGACGACAATTGGTTTGGGTCTACCACCTGACAATACCAGTCAAGTCAAATAATCTATAAACCCTGTTAACATTAGCTAGGTTTATCCTAGCTATTTTTTTTCAATCAGCTAATTTTTAACTGGAAATGCGCTTTTTACCATGAGTAACAATGCCATCATTGATCAAATCATTGCTAATGCCGATATCGTCAAGATTATTGGCAAGCATGTGGAGCTCAAACGTTCGGGCAATGAATTCAAAGGCTGTTGCCCTTTTCATGGAGAAAAAACGCCCTCATTTTTTGTCAATCCGCAAAAAGGGCTATATAACTGTTTTGGCTGTGGTGTCGCTGGCAATGCGCTCACCTTTTTAAAAGAGTATGAAAACCTCACCGCGGGTGAAGCGCTCAAAGAATTATCCCGTCAAACGGGGATTGAGCTGCCCAAAGAACCTATTAATAAATCACACACCTATAAAAAAACACCCGTTGCACCTAAACCTGCTGTAGCGCAAGCAAGGGCATCATCTCATCAAAGTCCCGCTCAAGCCCTCTCTGACTCAGATGTTGCCGAGTGTCCGGCTATTACCAATACAGAGGCTTTGTGGATAGACGCTTTTGATGACTTTCAAACGTCTGATAACTTAGCTGCCAGCTTCATCCCTTTTAGCGAGTATGACGACGCAAGCGTTGGCGGGTTTTCACCTTTTGATGACATGGGCAATAACAGCCTACAGGATAGTTCATCAAGTTTATACGACTTACTGACCCAAATCTGCCAGTTTTATCAGCATCAATTACAGCAAAATAGCTTTGCCCAACATTATTTGCTCAAACGTGGATTGACGCCGCATACTATCGAAGAATTTGCCTTAGGTTTCGCCCCAAACGGTTGGCAACATCTTGAAGAAGCCTTCCCCCAAGATATCGAAGGTTTAAAAATCTTGGGATTGGTGCGCACTTCGCAAAATGGGCGTGATTTTGATTTGCTGCGCAATCGGGTGATTTTCCCCATCCGCGACCAACAAGGGCGCGTGATCGGCTTTGCCGGTCGCACCCTATCCGATGATGAGCAGCCCAAGTATATCAACTCTTCAGATTCACCTGTATTTCATAAACAAGCCGTGTTATATGGTCTTTTTGAAGGTCGCAAGGCCAAAGCCAAAGACTGGCTGGTGGTTGAAGGTTATATGGATGTCATAAGCCTTCATCAAGCGGGCGTGTATGGTGCAGTTGCCTCCATGGGAACAGCGCTGGCGCAATCACAAATCGAAAGATTACTGCAATTTAATCCCAGACTTACTTTAAGTTTTGATGGCGATAGTGCAGGACAAAAAGCCGCTTGGCGTGCTATGGAAGTTGGGTTGCCTGCCCTTACTGATGGCAAGGAATTACACTTTTTGACACTGCCAGATAATCATGACCCGGATAGTTATGTCAAAGCGCATGGTTTGTTAGCGATGCAGCAACAAATCGCCCAAGCGGTTCCCCTATCAGCGTATTTGTATTCAAGTCTGACGCGTCAATATCCTACCAATACCCCTGAAAATCGCAGCAAGATTTTGCAGCAACTCTCTGCGCTGACCCAAAAACTGCCAAAAGGCAGTTATGGCTGGTTGCTACGTGAAGACATCAAGAACAAAATGGGATTGGGGCGAAAAAACCAAGCACGGCAAGCGCAAGATGCCCTGCTCAATTTTGATAGCGAATTGACGGTACAACTGCATCTGCAGCTGTGTTTTTTGTTTCAACCAGAGCTGTTAGGCAATCTGGAAAATAACCGTATTAGCCAGTCTGTTATCCGCGATATTTATCAGCGCAGCGAAGCGGCTAATGTTTTTAAACCGAAACACCCCTCTACCAAACCGACAGCCCCGATTCGATTGGACGAAAATTCAACCGGTGACACTGGTGTTATCACGGATATCATCATGGATGCGATGAATGCGCCCTGCAAAAACTATGATGAAAGTTGCTGCCTAACTTGGCAAGCCATTGCCGATGAAGAATTATTGAAGTTGATTAGTTGGATTCAAACCATTCAATCAAGATTGCAGGATTTTGATAACCCAAACTGGTCAACTTACGAGCGAATCAATGCCAAAGCACATTTTATACTGGCGTGTTTGACATCAGAGCAGCAAAACAAACTTATCAAACATTGGGCGCGGTTTTTTAAAGAGCTCAGTCAGCGCAATATTGATGATATCTCAGACCTGGTGACAGAGTTGGTGGTTCAGCTGATGTTAGAAAGCCTACAGCGCGAACAAAAAACCCTAAAAGCAGACTTAAAGGCGCTGAGCCTATGTATCAAACACCACCAAGCGATTTTAACTTGGCTTAGAACATGGCTACAGCGTAAAGAGGATTAATTCATCGCGTGTTTATGCCATTTTAATCCGCGCATCATGAAACATATCCATCTCAGGGGCGAGTACTTTCATAAAACGGTCAAAATATAACAGTTGTTTGGTGAGTAGCGCAAAATCTCTTGGGAAGTGAATACCATGGCGTTTACCGACTTCCACCATTTCAAGCAACATTTGGTTGATTTCATCAGTATGATCTTTCAAGCGGTTTGGCATGGTTTGGTCAATGGTTTTTCCCATAAACAAACTATCATCTGCCAAGATTTTTTTCATCACTGATTCAAGATCTTGGGCAAGGACATCGACATTGACTTGCTCTCGCACATGGGTCATATCCATTTCAACCATATAATGCGCCATGCAGCGATAGTCTTCTTTAGCAAAACTATCCATCATCCCCATACTGGCCTGCCAGGCTTTGGGTTCAAGTTTACCTACAATCCCAAAATCAATAAAGCCAATACGACCATCGGTCAACAACATCAAATTGCCTGCATGCAAATCGGCATGAAAACTATTGCACAGCATCAAGCTAGAAAACCACGTATTTAAAGTATCTGTCATCACCTGTGCGGGGTATTTGCAGTATTGACGCATGGCAGCATCATCAATCATCGAAACCCCAAAAAACCGTGTCATGACAAGTACTTTTTTGGTACTGATATCATGATAGACATCGGGTGCGACTACTTTCTGATTGTCGGTTTTTTTCAAAAAATCTTGGAAATCATCAATGTTTTTGGCTTCTTGTAAGAAGTCCGTTTCTGCTGCCATACGCAAACGGATTTCATCAATAATGGGTGAAATACTGGCAAATTTTAGCGATGGTGCAATACTGTCAATCAGTTTAGTTACCCCAACCATCATGCCTAAATCGGTTTGAATAATGGTATCTACTTCAGGTTTTTGCACTTTTAACACCACATTATCGCCATTTTTTAAAATAGCACTGTGGACTTGGGCGATGGATGCAGAGGCTAGCGGTTTGACCTCAATACTTTGAAAAATATCTTCCAATGTCTGTCCATCTTTTTCCAGTTCCTCTCTTAAGACGCCTTCAATATAGCTATAAGGCATGGGCGTGGTTTGATCCAGACAGCCTTGAAATACTGTCACATATTCGCGGGGAAAGATGGACGGGGTACTGGCAATAAACTGACCGATTTTGATATAGGTAGTACCCAACGCTTCAAAGCTTTGGCGCAGCAGCGTTGGGGTCATTTTTTCACCTTGGGTGATGCGCAGCCCTGCTTTGCCAGCCACGGTTGCCGTCTTCCCGACCCGCTGAATGACATTTAAGGATTTTTTCAAAAAGTGATTTTTTTGCATGATTAACTCTAGTTTACATTACGTCTGTGATAGCGGATGGTTGGCTACAAATCTCGCAGTTCGCGTCTTTACGATAGTGAAGTTTTTTAAGATTCATGGTTTTGCCGTTCCATAGCAATAACGTTTGCGCTATAGGATTGATACCGAGTCCCAAAAAACTCAAAGCCGCTTGGGCTTGAAGGTTGCCGATGATTTGGGTGGTACTGGCAAGCACACCGCTAGTGGCACAATTTCGCTCGTCATCCCCTGCCCCTTGAAACAAGCAATGATAGCAACCTTGCTGCGGCGCAAATAATGCCAGTTGCCCGGTTTGTGCAATGGCTGAGGCTGATAATAATGACAAATTTGACTTGACAGCGATGGTATTAATAAGGTCTCGCGTTTTGAAGTTATCGGTACAATCACAGATTATTCTGCTTAGGCTATTTATTTTCGCTTGTTCAACCATTTGTTGATAATTATCTGCTGTTAAACGTGCTTGTATGGCGATAACATCACAAAATGCATTGATTTGATTTAATTTAGCCTTGGCTACCAGCGCTTTAGATTGACCGATATCGTTAGGGGTAAACAACGACTGCCGCTGTAGATTGCTCTCATCAATCGTATCATCGTCAATAATAAGCATCTTGCCAATACCAGCACGGCACAAGGTTTCTGCAAGTGGGCAGCCTAGCCCGCCCATGCCAATAATAATCGCACAGCTATTTTTTAGCCGCGTTTGTGCTTCTATATCCCACCCTTCTAGCAATATTTGGCGGGCATAGCGTAGCATTTCTGCATCGGTTAATTCTGTTTGTTTTGACATAGTAGTTAAATTTCACATATTTACTTAGGCTATTTTAGCCCATTAATTTAGTACACTAATTTAGTACACCTAGCGTTACCCGTTCATTGTCCCCATAGTCTTTGACGGTGATTACATCGCCAAAGCCATGTGACAAAAACACGCCCCTAACCTGTTCACCCTGATCATACCCATGTTCAATCGCTAATAAGCCATGAGGCTGTAAAAATTGTGGTGCAGTTTTGACAATATGACAGATGTCCGCCATGCCCTTATTATCCGCGATTAGCGCGCTAATGGGTTCATCGGTTAAACCTGCCAAGTGGGGATCGTTGGGATCGATATAAGGTGGATTAGACACGATGATATCAAATTTGTTGTTTTCATCTGCATGGGCTGTCATAAAGGGTTCATACCAACTGCCTTCAAAAAACGCGATATTACTAACCCCTATTTTTTTAGCATTTTGTGCTGCCATCTTCAGTGCATCAAGCGACTTGTCTACTGCTTTAACGGAGGAATTTTTAAATTCCTCTGCCAGCGTGATGGCAATACAACCTGACCCCGTGCCTAAATCTAAAATATTCATTGGTTTGCTTAGGCTATTTTTATGGTGATTAAGCACTGCTTCTATCAACCTCTCGGTATCAGGACGCGGTATTAAAGTATGCTCATTGACTAAAAACTCATGCTGCCAAAAACTTTGTTTACCTAGTACATAAGCGAATGGTTTACCGGCTATCAACTCATCAAGCGCAGCAAAATATTGAGTGGCTATTGCTGCAGTTACCATTTCGCCATCATGGGTAATAAGATAAGTTTGCCCTACATGAAGATACTCACCCAGCAACTGTTTGCGGATATATTTTTCAACTCTGCTTGGCACAGCCAACAATGATTGAATAGTGTAAGATGACATTGGGTTATTCATGGGTGATGTTATCGCCTCTTGGCGCATCTTGGCTCATCACATGCTTATCTACCATATAAATCAACAACAGCACAGGAATCCCAATCAATGCAGTAAAAGTGAAAAAAGCAGGATACCCCATGGTTTCTACCATCGCACCCGAGTAGCCACCCAAAATTTTTGGTGTTAACGTCATCAATGAACTAAGCAGTGCATACTGTACCATGCTAAAACGAATATTGGTCAATACCGATAAAAAGGCGACGAAAATAGCACTTGCTAGACCTGATGCGAGGTTATCAAACATCACCGCCGAGTACATATAAAAAAAATCATGTCCCTTGCCCGCCAAAATCACAAACAATAAATTACTGGCTGACGCTAAAATCGCACCAATCAACATAGCATTCATGATTTTAAAACGCTCAGCAAGCAAGCCGCCTAGAATACCCCCTACAATTGACATCCCCATCCCAAAGGTTTTGACCGCCAAGGCGATATCGGTTTTGCTAAAGCCCAAATTGACATAAAACAAGTTTGACGTCGTACCTGCCACAATATCTGAAATACGATACAAGCCTATCAATAAAATCAGCCATACGGCTTTTTTACCATAACGAATGAAAAAGTCTTGAATCGGTGCGACCCACATGTCAACCGCGACTTGCTTTTTGATGATTTTGGCTTTTAATAACACCAAAGCGGTGCCAATGGCGATAACCACAGCGCCAATAAATTTAATACTCTCATAAACAAAGCCCAAAAATTTTGACTCAGTCGCTGGAAGCACATGACCGATGACAATAAAACTGGCAATCAGCGCAATCACTGAAATTAAAAATAGTAAAAACAGTTGAAAATAATCCGACATCGGGCGTTCATGCTGCTCACGGGTGACGGTGGGTTCTTTAATCAAAAGGGTGGTAACAACCCCTATTAGCATCAAAGATGACATAATATAATAGGTTTGTTGCCAAGCAGCGTAGTTGTAAGTGGCTTTGGTCGAGCCAAAATATTCTGCCAAGAACAGCGCCCCCGCCCCTGCAACAATCAGACCGATTCGGTAGCCTGCCATAAACATACCAGAGAGTACAGGCTGCATCGATTTTTCAGCAATTTCAATGCGATAGGCATCAATCACGATGTCTTGTGTCGCCGCTGAAAAACCTAACAACACGGCAAAAAATGCCATATAATCAAGTACAACATCACTGGTGGGATTAAAACTACCAAGCATAAAAATTGCAAAGGCAACCACAATTTGTGCCAAAGCTAGCCAACTACGGCGTTGTCCTAGCATTTTGGTTAACAATGGAATCGGCACGGCATTGACGAGGGGCGACCAAACAAACTTAAACGAGTACCCGAGCATCGCCCAACTAAACATGGTGATAATTTTGATATCAAACCCTGCTTCTTTGAGCCAAATTGATAAACTAGAAAATATCAATAAATAAGGCAACCCTGAAGAAAAACCCAATACCAACATCACCCAAGCGCGCTTGTCCATATAGGCTTTGATGGCTTCGCCCCAAGACTTTTTTGTGCCTGTTGAGCTTTCGCTTGGTAGCGCCGCTTTGTCGTTTGACACAGGTTGTTTTGATATTTCCATGTTACCTCTCACTCATCACGCACGATTTACCACAAAACTTCATTAAAATCTTGCTATTGTAGCGGTTTTCTAGGTGTATACAAACTAAAATTATTATGGCTGTCTGAAACGTTGATATCTGAAACAAAGTGGCACTGCAACTGAATCAATAACTGAGTCAATGTCTACAGACTTGTCATATTTCAATTTTTTAAATTTTAAGCCTATTAAATAAGCCTGACTTAAGCAGCTAGGTTTTGAACCTGCTATTTTATGGTAATATGCTATACTTGACACCCTGCGGTGACTTTTAACCTTTTTGTCAGTTGTTAGCTGTTGACGGCTTTGGGGCAAATTATGCAATAGCCGATTGCTATCTATCAGCAAAACAATGCCTATCATGTCACGGTACCTGATATTGAAAGCATATCTGTAATTGATAGTAGCATGGCAGGCGCGGTGTCTAACACAGATATGGCGGTAATGCCTAGTTTTGTTAATATTTAAGTTCAACCAAGCTCATAAAGCGAGCATTTTTATTTCGTTTTTTTATTCGTTTTTTTATTAAGGTCATTTTATGGCAATCAATGTTGTCATCAATCAACGTTATTTACAAATCCAACTTAAACAACTTGAAACCGTTTGGCAGACTGTGATTAATAATTACAATCTAAGCCAAGCTGCCAAAGTATTACACACCAGTCAATCCAGTCTTAGTAAGCATATTGCCGCGCTCGAAAGTCAGCTTCGAGCAGAAGTTTTTGTGCGGCAGGGTAAGCGATTGGTGGGTCTCTCTCCTATCGGGGAGCTGCTACTGCCGCATATTGAGAAAATCTTTGTGGAAGTAAGGTCGATTGAAAATTTAACTTTAGATTTTCAAAATCCCCATCAGGGTGAATTATCAATTGCCACGACCCATACCCAAGCACGTTATGTGTTGCCTTGGGTGGTACAGCGCTTTAAACAACAATTTCCCAATGTCCATCTGATTTTACATCAAGCTGACCCCGAGTCGATTGCCAATATGGTGGCACAAGGTCAAGCTGACATTGGCATCGCAACCGAATCACTGCTTGCGCACGATAATCTACACTGTATTCGCTATTATGATTGGTATCATCATGTTATTGTGCCAGTGGGACATGAGCTTGAGAGTCGCACTGAGATTGATATCCAAACCTTAGCGAAATATCCGATTATCACTTATCACGGCGGTTTTACGGGCCGTGGTGCGATTGATAGAGCCTTTAGCGCGGCACAGCTGACGCCTAATATTGTACTTACTGCTTTGGATGCCGATGTGATTAGTACCTATGTCGGTATTGGTATGGGCGTGGGCACGATTGCTGAAATGGCATTTGAAGGTCAGCATTATCGCAATCTTGTCAAAATTCCAACGAAAATTTTTGGAAAACATGTGACGTGGATAGCTACCCGTGTCGATGGCGATATCCGTAATTTTGGCAAAGCTTTCATTGATATTTGTCAGCAACAATTTGGGTGATTGATTTTTTTGGATTCGCCATTATAAAGGGACTACTATTCTTTTTATGATGACTACAGTGATGACAAAGATGACCAAACAAATCCCTATTTCATTTTTAGACCTTGTTCCTGTACCTGAAGGCAGTGACGCTAAAAACGCGCTTAAGCAAGCGGTGACTGTTGCCCAAACTGCCGAACAAGTAGGTTTTAACCGCTATTGGCTGGCTGAGCACCATAACATGCGCGGCATTGCCAGTACCGCAACCAGTGTGTTGCTAGCTCACATTGGCGCTCACACCTCAACCATACGGATTGGCTCAGGCGGTATCATGCTGCCTAACCATGCGCCGTTAGTGGTTGCAGAACAGTTTGGTACGTTAGCCACTTTGTATGGCGAACGTATCGATCTTGGCGTGGGCCGTGCCCCTGGGACGGATGGGGCAACCTTCCGTGCCTTGCGCCGCACCATGAATGATGCTGAAAACTTCCCGCAAGATGTGCAAGAGCTGATGCATTATTTTGACCCGCTCGATGGTCAGACAGTGACCGCCATGCCGGCTAATGGGTTAAATGTGCCTGTGTGGATTTTAGGTTCGTCCTTATTTGGCGCCAGTCTTGCTGCTGCATTAGGCTTGCCTTATGTATTTGCGTCTCATTTTGCCCCGCAGATGTTATCGCAAGCGGTGACATTGTACCGTGAGAATTTCAAGCCTTCCCGCTACTTGCAACAACCTTATGTGATGGTAGGAGGTAACTTGCTATTGGCCGATAGCGATGAGGAAGCCGCTTACCAATTCACCTCAGCGCAGCAAAGTTTTGTCCATTTGCGCCGTGGTAAACCTTCACAAATGCCAAAACCGATTGAGAATATTGATGCTTTTTGGACATCTGCAGAGAAATACATGGTTGAATCGTCATTAGCAATTTCGTTTGTCGGTACACCTGATAGTGTCAAACCAAAACTTGACCATTTTCTTGAGACTATCCGCCCTGATGAATTGATTGTCACTTGTAATATTTATGACCAACAAGCCCGCCTCAACTCATTATCTTTGGTGAAATCGCTTGATTTATTTAGCTTAAACAGCTAATCAAAACCATAAAAACGCAAACCATAAAAAAGCCCAAGATTAACTTGGGCTTTTTTATTATTTCAATAACTCTGATAACGTCAAATCATTGAGCCGATCCAAATCCTCTTGCGTGTCTACACCGGGCGGCAACAATTCTGAAGCAATATCAATGGCGATACGCATGCCTTGCTCCAAAATACGCAATTGTTCCAATGATTCAAGCTGCTCTAGCTCGCCTTGCTGCCAAACACTAAATTGTTGTAGCAAACTGACCCGATAAGCATAAATGCCTAGGTGTCGGTAAGCGTTTTTTGGCGCGCTATTTTCCCCACTGATTGGCTGATCAGTCAACAATGCTGTATGGCGATCGCAAGGAATTGGCGCTCGGCTAAAATACAAGGCTTCCTTGTGGGCATTTTTGACGACTTTGACCACCGATGGCCGTAAAAACTCTTCAACGCTTTGGATGGGTTCAGCCAAAGTCGCCATCACGCAATCTTTTTTTTGTAGCAGAAGCTCAGTCACTTGTTTGATGAGCCCTGCAGGCACGAGTGGTTCATCGCCTTGCATATTAATCACGATATCTTCAGTTGACCACTGCTGAAGCCTAGCTACTTCAGCAAGCCTATCAGTGCCAGACGCATGATTGGGGTCAGTCATGATGACATTTGCCCCATAGTCTTGACACAGTTTAGCGATGCTATCATCATCGGTTGCCACAAAAATATCATCGGCAATTTCCGCCGATTTTACCGCATTGGCACGATCAATCACCCATAGAATCATCGGCTTGCCATGAATTTCTAACAGTGGTTTGTTGGGTAGTCGGGTACTTTTTAGACGGGCTGGTATGACCACATGTTTTAACATAGTGTATTTCCTACAAGTTTTTTAATTGTCAGCATTGTCAGCAAGGGTAACCAACTCACCGATTTGTCGGTCGATTAACGCATAAAAGGCGGGTGATAATTCGGCTTCTACCGGTAACACCCAGATATTTGTTGCAATGTCATTTTTTTCATGACCTTGGGCGAACAAAACACGCAATTTGACCGCATCCTTATCGGTGACGATAATCGGTAACTTTGGCAAGTTGGCAAAATCTTGCAAACTATAAGTGTGATGGTCATTCAATGGCATCGGTATGATGTCAAACCCTAATTGGCTTAGGCTATTAAAAAAACGCTGCGGCAATCCAATCCCCGTCATGGCAATCACTTGTTGGGCAGGTAAGCTATTTTGCGAACACGTTTTAAATAAAGGTGTTTTAAATAAAGGTACTAGGGGTTTTTGTAGCAAACGCATGCGAACATCGGGTGATATGCTATGACAATTTCTGCTTAGGCTATTTGAAAAATTGGTTAAAGTCTGCGTATCTTGCCAATCACTTTGGTGAAATATGACGGTGGTATTGGGCTGATACAGGCGTTTAATCGGTTCGCGCAGAAAGCCTGTGGGCAATAGCTGGCGGTTACCAAAGCCGCGATCGGCATCGACGACAATCCAGTTTTCATCCCTATCCAAGGCAAAATGTTGCAGTCCATCATCCGCCAAAATAAGTTGAATGCTTGGGAATTGCTCAAGCAATAACTCAATTGCTTGACCACGGTTGGGACAGACTGCCATTGGCACGCCTGTACGCTGGACAATCAGACACGGCTCGTCACCAACGTCACTGGGCTTTGAATTTGTTGTCACGATACAAGGCATCAGCTTGGCTTGTCCACCATAGCCACGACTGATGACGCCGACTGTCAGCCCTTTTTGCTGCAGGTAAGTTACCACGGCAATGATTAGCGGCGTCTTACCGCTACCGCCAACCGTGATATTGCCCACTACAATGACGGGCACGTTGGGATAATAAACGGGTTTTAGCCCTAATCGATAAATATTTTTATTGAGCCAAAAAACCAATCCATACAACCAAGACACGGGCAATAACAACCATAGCCAGAGAGATTTGTTGCGCCACGCCTGTAGTAGTGTCTGTTGCATTAGCTTGACAATATGTCCTCTTCAAAATGACGCTCATACAGCTTGGCATACGTACCTTGCGCCGCTAGCAAACTGTCGTGGGTACCGACTTCAATAATTTCACCTTTATCCATGACCACGATTTTATCGGCATTTTGGATAGTGGTTAATCGGTGCGCGATAACGATGGTGGTTCTGCCATGCATGACGCGCTCCAGCGCTTTTTGGATATAAAATTCCGATTCGTTATCTAGCGCGCTTGTGGCTTCATCCAAAATCAAGATAGGCGCATCCTTTAGCAGGGCACGTGCAATGGATAAGCGTTGGCGTTGTCCGCCAGATAACTGCAGACCCTGTGAGCCTATCTTTGATTGGTAACCCTGCGGCAACTGCATAATAAAATCGTGCGCAAAGGCTGATTTTGCGGCATCAATCACTTGCTCCGAGGTTCGGTTAGATAATTCGCCATAGGCGATATTGTTGTGGATAGAGGTATCAAACAGTACCACTTGTTGGTTGACACTGGCAATCTGACTACGCAGTGAATGTAATGTCAAATCTTCGATAGCGACATCGTCAAGATAAATATTGCCCTTTGTGGGCTCTAGCGCACGCATCAGACAGTTGACTAACGTGGTTTTACCTGCGCCACTCCGACCGATTAATGCCACGGTTTCACCGGGATTGACCACCAAATTTACGTTATTGAGCGCTTGTTTTCCATCCTCAAAAGTGACGCTTAGGTTGTTAAGTACTATTTTACCGGTCAGGGTTTTTTCAATCTTGCCTGTATCTTTTTCTTCGGCTTCATCAAGCATCTCAAATATAGAATCCGCCGCCGCCAAACCTTTTTGTAAGCCTTGATTGATATCGGTCAACGAGCGCACGGGTTTGCTCAGTAGCCCTGCTGCACTGATATAAGCGATAAACTCGCCTGCAGTAGTATCACCTAATACATTGGGTCTTAATGCAATCCATACCACCACCGCCATCGCACACGCCATCAATAATTGAATTAATGGCGTATTGATGCTATTGGTCACCACCACCTTTAGCCCTTGTTTCAGATTGGTTAAAGAGGCGTTATTAAACCGCGTCAGCTCGTTTTGCTGACCGCCATAATTTTTGACCACTTGGTAGCCTGTGATGACTTCATTGGTAATATGACTGACTTCACCCATGGATTTTTGAATACCACGCGACAGCTTGCGAAAGCGTTTACTGGCTTTACCGACTAACAATAAAATCGGCGGCAATACCACAAACAACGACAGGCTTAATTTCCAATTACTGTAGAGCAAAAACGCTAACAATCCAATCACGGTCAAACCATCGCGTAACAAGGTTTTGAGCGTATCGGTACCCGCCGCAGTTACCTGCTCAACATCAAAGATTAATTTTGCAGAAATCTGACCGGCATTGTGGCTCAAATAAAATTGGCTGGGTAATCTAAGCAATTTTGAAAACACTTGCATACGCAGCTGATAGACGACATTACGTGAAATCACTGCGCTAAAGTAATTACCTAAAAATGAGCTAAGCCCTCGCAGTACAAACAACAACACGATTAAAGCTGGAAAAAGATTGATATGCGCTTGATCACGTTCATTAATCGCATCAATAATGAATTTGACCAGCTTGGCAATGCCCACTTCGGTGCCTGCATTTAAGGTAAAGCCAATGACTACGAAGGTCATCGCCCACCAATACGGCTTGAGATAACCTAGCAATCTTCGATAGGTCTGCCAACGTGGGTGAGCATTGGAAGGTTTTGAAACGGTCATGGCATCTCAATATATAAAAGAACGACTTAACAGCTATTGTATCAGTAAATTGAAAAATAAAAATTATTTGGCATCTGGCGCTGGGGCAATATTACTATCGAGCGAAGTGGCAGGTATCACAGTACTGATATTTAAATTCATAAAGCCCATTTTACCCGCTATATCCATCACTTTAACCACCGACTGGTGACTGGTATCGGCATCAGCAGAGATAACAAATAGCTGCTTTCGGTCTTCACCCGCTTCTTGACGGATCATCGCCGTCAATTCAGCTTCGCCATTACCAGATAAAGCAATGCCATTGACCAGATAACTACCATCTTTTTGCACCGCGATTTCAATGCGTTTGCTTTTTTCGGTAATTGGTACGCCCTCTGCTTGCGGCAAAATGATATTGAGTTTACTAAAATGGTTAAAGGTGGTCGACAGCAGCAAAAAAACAATCAAAAACAGCAAGCAATCAATCATCGGGGTAAGATTGATTTCTAATGGTTCGACCGTGGGTTTACGAAATCGCATGGGTTGACTCTTTTACGCAGCTATATGCCATTAACGAGGCGTGATTAGACCATAGTCCAGTAATTCTTGCATCATCAAACCCGCTTCTTGTTCAAACGCGGCATTGATATCAATGATACGGCGCTGAAAAATACGGTAAGCCATCACTGCAGGTATCGCAACCAGCATACCCCCTGCTGTGGTAATCAGCGCTTGTGATACGCCAGCTGCCAGCATGGTCGGATCTTGCATTGCGCCTTCGGTAATGGCTAAGAAGGATGAAATAATCCCCAGTACGGTACCTAAAAGACCTAACAATGGCGCGATAGCACCGATGGTACCCAGCATATTAATATGTTTTTCTAATTGGTGAATGGCGATACTGGCGCGGTTTTCCATATGCATGGTCATTGAATCAATCCCATGCTGGCGATTCATGAGTCCTGCAGCAAGGATATCACCCAAAGGCGAATTGAGTTTGACATTCTCAAGCGATTCACGATCAATGTCGCCCTGCTCAATCAAATGCTGCATCAATTGTTCACGCAGATGAGCGGGTGTCACTGTACTGGCTTTAAGTTTTATCGCGCGCTCAATGATGATAATTAACATCAAAATCGAACATAGGACAATGGGCCACATCAACCAACCGCCTGCTTTAACTAATTCCCACATCGGTTATACTGCCTTTGCATGTCAATGACTAATAAATTGAGAAAACTAATCTAATGCGCAAGATTAATGCTCAAGTTGCGACTGAAACTGCACAATCAAAGCTTGTAATTCCTCTTCATTGTGAAAAAATATCTCAATACTCCCCTTTCCTTTTGAAGAGCCTTTGATTTTTACCACGGCACCGAGTTGCTCAGAGAGGTGTTGGTTCAGTCGCAGCCTATCATAATCAATTTCTTGGCTCTGTGTCGGCGCTTTTGGATTTAAAATATCTTTGACTAAGGCTTCAGTCTCACGAACAGTCAATTGACCCTGTATAATTTTTTTGGCAATAACCGGCTGCTGTTTAGGTGACAGCGACAATAATGCCCTGGCATGCCCCATGTCCATTTGCCCTTCATTTAACGCTTGTTTGACATCGTCATGTAATTGGTTCAAACGCAACAAATTAGAAACCGTTGTTCTCGCCTTACCGACCACATCCGCAATTTGCGAATGACTCATGCCAAATTCATCATGAAAGCGCTGCAATGCGGCAGCCTGTTCCATGACGCTCAAATCTTCCCGTTGGATGTTTTCAATCAATGCCAAAGCGATAGCCAAGTCATCTGACATTGGGCGCATGATGGCGGGTATATGGGTTAAACCCGCAATTTGCGCCGCACGCCAGCGACGTTCACCAGCGATAATTTCATGGGTAATCAGGGAATTGGGCAATACTTTGGCTAAGGGCCGAATCACAATAGGCTGCATCACGCCATGCTGCTTGATAGAGGTTGCCAGCTCTTGCAAGGCATCTTCGTCCAAATCAATGCGCGGCTGATACTTGCCACGCTGCAAATACGCGACATTGATATGCATCAAATTTAAGCTAGCCACATTACTATTATCATTGGCATCATTATTGATGGGTGCGTTATGGCTACTGGACTTTAGTGTTTTGGCGGGTTTGGGGGTTATCGCCGATGTAGGCGATTTTTTGGCTACGGCTATAGTATCGCGAGCTTCGGCTGATTCGATATCCGAAACATTTTGCCCATTATCGGTTGACTTGGCATTTAGTTTTTCAGCGCTTTTCGCGTCTTCGACAGAGGCTCGAACACTCGCATCGATTAGATTACCGGTAATCAATTTTTCTGTTTTGATTGAGCCGAGTAACGCATCAAGTCCTCGATTTGATGCCAATCCACGCTTTTTAACCATGTCGAAATTCCCAATGCCATTAAATAGTTAAAAATGACTGATAAAAAATTAAACCAATGCCGCCATTTTTGAACTGGCTATTTTAGCAGATTCGCTATTGCTTGAAAAATAGTTTCATTGCTTTTTCCAGTGCGCACTTGCCAACAAGTTAACAAAAAAAGTGCCTAAACAGCTTAAGTTAGGCAAGTTGGAATTGGCGACTTTGCTTGATAATTTCATTGGCAAGGCGAATATACGCTTGTGAGCCTTTTGAATTCATCTCATAATCAAGCGCAGGAATGCCGTGTGCCGGCGCTTCTGCTAGACGAATATTACGGGGAATGATGGTATTAAATAAAATCGGACCAAAATGCTCAATCAATTCCATAGAGACATCATTTGCCAAAGTATTGCGCGGGTCAAACATGGTTCTTAACACACCGCGGATATGCAGTTTTGGGTTTAGCGACTTCAAACGCTCAATGGTTTGCGACAAATCCGCCAATCCTTCCAATGCAAAATATTCACATTGCATCGGAATAATCACCCCTGATGTGGCACACATTGCATTGATGGTAAGTAAACTTAAACTCGGCGCGCAGTCAATCACGATAAAATCATACGGCTTAGTCGCGCGGCCGTTTTTGGCAGGCATATCAGCGAGCTGGTGCATGGCTTTTGACAAAATTGCATGATTCTCAGGCTTTTGACTTAAATGCAAATCACTGCCTGACAATTCATTGTTGGCACCGACAATATCAAACCCATTCGGGGTTTTGACAATCGCCTCATGGATTGGTAAGTCATCTAATAGCACATCAGCAATACTGTACTCTAACTCGCGTTTATCCAGCCCTGATGCCGTGGTCGCATTGCCTTGGGCATCCAAATCAATCAGTAAAACTTTTTTGCGGCGATGTGCCAGTGCACTTGCCAAATTAACCGCGGTGGTGGTTTTGCCCACCCCACCTTTTTGATTAGCAATGGCTAAAATATCCATGAACTGTCTCGCAATGTGTTGATAAAAAGGTTGAAAATTGTAGTCAAAAACAGCCAGTTTTTCAAACCCTAATAATACCGGTAAAACTGGCTGAAATAGGATGTTTATCTTTGCAAATAAATCAAATGACGTGATTCATAGAGCTCTGGCACGGTTAACACTTGGGTGTTAATTTGCCATTCATTTTGAAGGGCTTGAATCTCGTCAATAGGTTCAACACCCTTCATGGCACAAATGATACCATTGTCTGCCAATTTGCTTTGACTATGGGTGACAAAATCCACCAGCGATGCAAACGCCCTTGAGGTAATGACTTGATAAGTGCCTGCGTGCGCTTCGATACGACTGGCAACCGGTGTTAGATTTTTTAACCCCAATTCACTGGCGACTTGTTTGATAAAGCGAATTTTCTTTTGGTTACTATCAAGCGCTGTCACCGCACGTTGTGGCTGACAAATGGCAACTATCACCGCTGGCAAACCCGCACCCGTCCCAATATCTAGCAAATCACCGGCTGGCAAAAATGGCACAATCGATAAACTATCAAAGATATGTTTGATTAACGCTTGTTGGTCATCTTTGATAGCGGTCAAATTATACGCTTTATTCCAAAATAACAGCTGCTGTAGATAGTACAGTAGCTGTAATTGCTGCTCATCCGATAGCTTCAACCTTAACTCAGAGAGTGCTTGTTGCAACTGCGGTTGTAATTTTACGTACTGGGGTTGTAGCTTTACATTAATTTGCGCCATTAAAACACCCGATTAAGACCATTGAGCGCAGCAACGCGATAGGCTTCTGCCATCGTTGGGTAGTTAAAGGTGGTATTGACAAAGTATTCTAATGTATTGCCGCCTTTACTTTCCATCACTGCTTGTCCGATATGAATAATCTCAGAGGCGTGATTGCCATAACAATGGATGCCTAAAATCTCTAAGGTTTCACGGTGGAAAAGTATTTTTAACACCCCGCTACGCTCACCGATGATTTGTGCGCGAGCAAGGTGTTTGAAGAAGGCTTGACCCACTTCATACGGCACTTTTTCGGCCGTTAATTCTTGTTCGTTTTTACCAATGCTTGAAATTTCAGGAATGGTATAAATACCCGTTGGTACACTGCGAACAGGTTGTGCATTTTCATCGCCCACCATATAAGCAGCGGCGCAGCGCCCTTGGTCATAAGCTGCCGATGCAAGCGATGGCCAGCCAATCACATCCCCTGCTGCATAAATATTTGGGATATCGGTTTGGTAATGCTCATTGACTTTGAGTTGACCCCGGCTGTTTGCGCTGAGTCCGATGGCGGCAAGGTTGAGACTGTCGGTATTACCTGAGCGACCGTTTGACCATAAAATAGCGTCAGATTTGATGCGTTTACCACTTTTTAGGTATAAAATCACGCAGTCATCATAAGTTTCTAGCCGTTCGATTTCTTCTTTGTTGCGAATCAACACGCCAAATTGTCTAAAGTCATGCGACAACGCGTCAGAAATCTCATCATCTAGATAGCTAAGTAACTGCTCTTGGGTATTAATCAAATCTACTTTATAGCCAAGACCAGTAAAAATAGACGCATACTCACAGCCAATCACGCCTGCACCATAAATAATAATGCGCTGTACCACATAATCCATTTGTAGGATTTTATCGGAATCAAACACGCGAGGATGGCTAAAATCTAACAAATCAGGGCGATAAGGACGGCTACCCACGGTAATAATGGCTTGTTCAAAGGTAATGTCTTGCTCAGTACCATCACTCATATCAACATGAATGGTATGGGTATCTTTAAAACTTGCCCAACCATTGATTAAGTCAATTTGATTGCGCTCGTAAAAACGGGTATGGGTTTCTACCTGATTACGCACCACTTCGCGCGCTTTGGTTAATACTTTATTAAGTGGAATCTGGTGATAGTCGATGCCTTGGTTTAAGATAGGATCGCGGCGATTACCAATAATATTAAACACCGACTGACGCAATGCTTTACTTGGAATCGTGCCTACGTGCGTACAGTTACCGCCCACTTGTTTGCGTGGATCAATCACGGCAACTTTTTGCCCAGATTTGGCGATTTTCATCGCTGCCGCTTCACCCGCCGGTCCTGCACCAATCACAATCGCATCATAATCATAGGCATGGCTAACGGCATCTTGACGCTTATAACGCTTTAAATTGATACGGGTGTTATCCAGCGGACTAATTAAATCAAAATGCACCGATGCATCATCAAAATGTTTGACCTTATCATCGTCTTCACTGATACTGACGGTATTGGCTTTTTTATCAGAATCCGAAATTTCAGTTTTGGTTGGTTTTGCCAAAATTTCGGTAATATTTTCTTGGGGCTCAATAATTGACTGCGTATTGGAATCACAGATGTTTTCGTTGTCATTGTTTGTAGGGGGAATTTGAGTGACTTTGTCATTAATCCGTTTTTTTGGCATATTAGCTCCCATATTTTAAGCCTTGATAATGAATAAAAAAGATAATGAATAAAAAATTTTTAAATTAAATATAAAATACGATAAATTAACCGTTCGTTAAGAGATTACATTAACCAATTCGGCGTTTTAACCCCGTCATCTGTAAAATACGCGTTGCGATTTCTTCAATCGACATCGTTGATACATCAATATTTGGAATCCCTTGAGAAATATAAATACCTTGAATGGCGCGCAATTCCTGCTGACATTGCTGATAACTTGCATAGCGGCTACCTGCACGGCGCTCGTTACGAATTTTTACCAGTCGATCGGTGTCAATCACCAAACCAAACAGTTTGTCACGGTAGGGCTTTAACGCTTTGGGCAACGAATTTTCATATAAATCATCTTCAGTCAACGGATAATTCGCCGCACGAATACCAAATTGCAACGCTAGGTATAAACAGGTGGGCGTTTTCCCCGAACGTGACACCCCGATCAAAATAATATCTGCCGCATCATAATGGGTGGTACGCGCCCCATCATCATTGTCTAAAGCAAAATGTACCGCATCGATACGCGATTTATAGTTCTCAGAATCGACATCCCCATGGGCATGACCGGTATGCGGTGCAGGTTGTACTTTGATTTCATCGGCAATTTTACTGATTAAGCCTTCATAAATATCCAAGTTAAAGGCATCTGCACCGTTGATTCGCTCACGAATCACAGGGTCAACGATGGTATCAAAGACTAGCGGCTTTACCCCATCACGTTGGTGAGCAAGATTGATTTGATTGACCGCTTCATCGGCGCGATCAAGGGTATCAACATAAGGAATAACCCGGGTCTCAAATGGTACCGTGGGAAATTGGCTTAAAATAGAGCGACCTAGGGTTTCAGACGTAATCGCGGTACCATCAGAGATAAAAAACACACTTCGCAACGATTGCGAATTTGCAAAATTTAAGGCGTCTTTATTTTGAATCGTGGCTTTGATTTGCTCAATGGTCATGAAAAATTATCCAAAAAAATGACAAGAAGCGTCCATACTAATTTAAATTAACACTGGTTTGAACTGACACTACTGACATTGGGGGTTAACCTCACTCATTCACCGCGTTTTTGGCAGTGAATGTCATCTAGTAATATCGTTATCAGTGCAGACACTATCGTTTGTCTCACGGGCATTTGTCTTACAGGCGTTTGTCTTACAGGTCGAGAGTTTGTTATTATACGTGACTTGTAGGCTTTAATCTAACAAATCGATGCTTAATTTGCCTTAAGTAGCCGTCAGTTATTGTCATTGAAGGCTAATCTACGTTTTTTCCCGTTAAACTCAAAGATATCCAAGCAAAATTTTAGTTGAATTGTTGATGGCTGACAGTTTTTTTAAAATTATAAATTTTTTGCTAGAAAATGATTTTTTAAGATGAATTTTCTACGAAATACCGTTATAATCTTTTCAAAATAATCTTTATTTCACGGAGTTATCACCTTGAACGCACAAGTTATCTCACTCGACAAGTTAGGCAAAAACGACATTGACAAAGTAGGCGGTAAAAACGCTTCATTAGGTGAAATGATTAGTCACCTAACGGATTTAGGGGTAAGCGTACCAGGTGGTTTTGCAACAACGTCTGAAGCTTTTAACAAATTCTTAATCGGTACCGGTCTTCAAAACAAAATTAAAGACGCGCTTCAAGGTCTGGATGTGGATGATGTGGCCGCTTTAACTGCCACGGGCAAGAAAATACGTGACATGATTATTGAGCAAGAGTTGCCTAAAGATCTTGAACAAGAAATCCGTGATGCCTTTGCCGAGATGAGCGAAGGCGAGGATATCGCTGTTGCAGTTCGTTCCTCAGCGACTGCCGAGGATTTACCAGACGCCTCATTTGCTGGTCAACAAGAAACTTTCCTCAATATCCGTGGTATCGACAATATCTTGATTGCTATTAAAGAAGTCTTTGCTTCTTTATACAATGACCGCGCCATCGCTTACCGCGTTCACAAAGGTTTTGAGCACGCAGGTGTTGCCTTATCAGCTGGGGTACAACGCATGGTACGTTCAGAGACAGGCACCTCAGGTGTGATGTTCACCATTGATACCGAAAGTGGTTTTAATGACGTGGTATTTATCACTGCAAGCTATGGCTTGGGTGAAATGGTGGTGCAAGGTGCGGTGAACCCTGACGAATTCTACATTTCAAAAGCCCTATTAAATGCCGGCAAACCCGCCGTAATCCGTCGCAACCTCGGCAGCAAACAACAAAAAATGGTTTATGCAGACGAGCACTCAGCCGGCAAATCAGTCAAAATAGTCCCAGTAGACAAAGCTGAACGCAACCAATTTTCACTGAGCAATGAAGAGTTGGTTGAACTTGCCAAACAAGCCTTAATCATCGAAAAACATTATGGCCATGCGATGGATATCGAATGGGCAAAAGATGGTGATAGCAACAAATTATTTATTGTGCAAGCGCGTCCAGAGACAGTAAAAAGCCGTGAAAGTCAAAATGTCATGGAGCGTTACATCCTTAAAGAAAAAGGCGATGTCATCTGTGAAGGTCGTTCAATTGGTCAACGTATCGGCGCAGGTACTGTACGCGTGGTCAACTCAATCCATGAAATGGATAAAGTACAAGAAGGTGACGTCCTTGTGTCTGATATGACTGATCCAGACTGGGAACCCGTCATGAAACGTGCCGCTGCTATCATCACTAACCGTGGTGGTCGTACATGCCATGCGGCAATTATCGCGCGTGAATTGGGCGTCCCTGCCATCGTGGGTTGTGGTAACGCCACTGACCTATTGACCGATGGTCAAGCCGTCACTGTATCTTGTGCAGAAGGTGATACCGGTTATATCTACGAAGGTCAATTGGACTTTGAAATCCAAAACAACTCAATTGAGTCAATGCCAGACTTGGCATTTAAAATTATGATGAACGTCGGCAACCCTGACCGCGCCTTTGGATTTGCCCAAATCCCTAATGAAGGGGTGGGTCTGGCGCGATTAGAATTCATCATCAACCGTATGATTGGTGTGCATCCAAAGGCACTGCTTAACATGAACACCCTACCACGCGAAATCGTACAAGCGATTCAAGAGCGCATGGCAGGTTATGCTTCACCGATTGATTTCTACGTTGATAAATTGGTTGAAGGTATTTCAACCCTAGCCGTCGCATTCAAAGATAAGAAAGTTATCGTACGTATGTCTGACTTTAAATCGAATGAATATGCAAACTTAATCGGCGGTAAACTATATGAGCCATCTGAAGAAAACCCCATGCTCGGTTTCCGTGGTGCAAGCCGTTACGTATCAGAAAACTTCCGTGACTGCTTTGAATTAGAATGTCGTGCATTAAAACGTGTTCGTGATGAAATGGGCTTAACCAACGTTGAGATTATGATTCCATTCGTACGTACGACAGAAGAAGCGCGTAAAGTACTAGAGCTACTTGAGAAAAATGGTCTTAAACGTGGTGAAAACGGTTTACGCGTCATCATGATGTGTGAGTTGCCAACCAATGCCTTGTTGGCAGAAGAGTTTTTACAATACTTTGATGGTTTCTCAATCGGCTCAAACGATTTAACCCAGTTAACGCTTGGTCTTGACCGTGATTCGGGTATCGTATCTCAATCATTTGATGAACGTGACCCAGCAGTTAAAAAACTACTCAAAATGGCTATCGATGCCTGTAACGCACAAGGCAAGTATATCGGTATCTGTGGACAAGGCCCTTCTGACCATCCAGACCTAGCGATGTGGTTAATGGAACAAGGTATTACTTCTGTTTCATTGAATCCCGATTCGGTGTTAGACACTTGGTTCTTCTTAGCAAAAACCGAAAAATAAGCTTGTTAGTATTCATAAAGCCCTTAGTTTTGACTAAGGGCTTTTTTTGGGCATTAAAAAAACCTAGCATGGAGATGACCCGCTAGGTTTTTTTGCGCTGCAATTTATAACAACACGCGGCGTGGATCTGCTAGTAATTTTGCAATATATCGGGTAAATACCGCAGCGTCCGCACCATTGATCACACGGTGGTCATACGATAATGACAACGGTAGCATTAAACGTGGCTCAAACTCGCCTTTGGTCTCATTCCAACGTGGCTGAATACTAGATTCACTGATGCCTAAAATCGCAACTTGTGGCCAATTAACCAGCGGCGTAAAATAAGTACCGCCAAGATTGCCTTGACTTGAAATCGTAAACGACGCGCCTGTTAACTCTTTGGCAGATAATTTTTTATCACGCGCTTTTTTGGCAAGCTCACCGATTTCAATCGCTAGTTGCTTGATGCCTTTTTGCTCTACATGTTGAATGACTGGGACTGTCAAACCCTCCTCAGTTGCTACAGCAAAGCCTAAATTCACAGATTTACGGATGATAATTTGGGTATTGTCATCGCTTAAATGGCTGTTAAATTTTGGGTGTTGCATCAGCGCGTAAGCAGTTACTTTCATGATGAAAGCCAGAATAGTTAGACTCACCCCTTCTTTTTTCATCTCATCTTTTAGGTCACCACGCAATTTTTCAACATCGGTAATATCTGCCAAATCAAACTGGGTCACTTGTGGCAAATAGGTATTGTAATTAAGCTGCGGAATTGAGACTTTTTGTAGACGGGTCAAATCTTGGCGCTCAATTTCTCCCCAAATTTCCGTTTTACTCATATCGGGTAAATTAGGTAATCCTGAGCGAGCCGCTGATGGCGCAGAGATATTATTTGCTGCTGCGGGCGTGCTAACTGCTTTTATCATATTCTTGACATAAGCAAACACGTCTTCTTTGACAATACGCCCATTAGCGCCCGTGCCAGTCACCTCACTGACATCAACACCCAATTGGCGCGTAAGTTTGCGCACCGCAGGACCTGCATAAACTGCGGCATTTTTGGCATTGATTTGCGCTTCAGACAGTTTTGACTCTGAACTTGACTGGCTAGATGGTGTACTGGCGCTATTAGTTGAAGTTGACGCGGTATTTTGCGTTTTAGCGACTGCTTGCTGAGCGGTATGGGTGGTCGCTTGCGGCCGTGATGCTAAGCTTGATGCGGATTGCACTGACCCCGCCGCTTCAATTACAACAAAGTCTTGACCATTGGTGACGGTATCGCCAGGGTTAACCAGTAATTCAGCCACTTTACCGGCGACTGGCGAGGGAACTTCCACCGATGCTTTATCAGATTCTACTAACAACAAGGGTTGTTCCGCTGTGACCTCATCGCCTACTTTGACCATCCATTCACTAATCTGTGCCGACTCTACCCCTAAATCAGGCAAACCAAAGGTTTGTTTACCAGCGGGGGTGGATGATTGAGGGGCAGATACCGTTTGAGCGGGTGGCTCATTTTGATTTGTCGCTGAATTGGCTTGACTAGCGGCTTGTTCTGATGGGTCACTGGCTAATGGCTGTTGCGTAGCTGATTGGGAGGCCATCACGATAAAGTCCTGACCATTGGTGACCGTATCCCCTGCATTGACTAAAAATTTGACAATTTTTCCGCTGACAGGTGCTGGTACTTCGACCGATGCTTTATCGGATTCGACCAATACCAGCGGTTGTTCAGCAGTGACAGTATCACCTTCTTTGACCAACCACTCACTAATTTCTGCGGTATCGACACCCAAATCTGGCAATGTATAGGTTGCTTCAGCCGATGTAGATGTGGGCTGTGATTGATTTGACGCAGCCATAGACGGCGCTTGCGATGAAGTCGCATTAGCCTCTTTAGCCTCTTTAGCCTCTTTAGTCTCTTTAATTTCTCCAGCTTCGTTAGATTGGGCTGCTTGTTGGTCTGTCTGTTGCGCAGATTGCTCTACGGGTGTAGTGTTGGATTGGCTATTGCCTGCACTGTCGATGGTGAGAATCACATCACCTTCTTTGACCTTATCGCCGATTTGAAGACTAATCGCTGTGATAGTCCCTGCTGATGTTGCAGGTACTTCCACAGAGGCTTTGTCAGACTCTAATAAGACAATGTTATCGTCCACATTGATGACATCGCCGACTTTGACCATAATTTCACTGACTTCAGCGCTATCAACGCCTAAGTCGGGAACTTTGATTTCCATGGGTTTATCCTTAAATTTTTATTTTTACTAAGTGGGTAATCAGCCGCTAATACGTGGCTGATTACCTACTATTGATTTCTATTATTCAGGTTTGTCGTTAAGAATTGGCGCATCGGCTTTATCTTCTGCTTTGCCGTCTGCTGAAATCGCTTCATCATCCTCTTCAACCAAGGTTGGTACAGGTTTTGGATGCGCGCCTAAAATCGCTGGGGCATCTGGGGATTGGTCGATTTGTACTTGAGGATGCCAAGCAGGTGAAGCATCAGCATCAATACCTAGGCTACTAATGGCATCTTTGACCAAACGTGCATCAACCTCACCTTCATCTGCCAATAGTTTAAGCGTTGCCACCACAATGTGGGCAGCATCCACTTTAAAGAAACTACGTAATTGGCGGCGGCTATCCGAACGACCAAAACCATCGGTACCTAAGGTGGCATAGGGGCGACTGTCTGGTAGGTAGGCGCGGATTTGTTCAGAGAATATGCGCATATAGTCGGTGGCGGCGACTACAATACCTTCATGCTGCGCAAGTTGCTCAGTAACCCAAGGCGTACGCTGTTCATCTAATGGGTGTAGACGATTGTACTCATCACATGCCATGCCCTCACGAGTGAGTTCATTAAAGCTTGTGACACTCCACACGTTGGCGTTGATGTTAAATTCTTCAGCGAGAATTTGTGCGGCTTTTTCAACCTCACGTAAGATCACGCCTGAACCCAGCAATTGCACTTGTTTTGAACCATTATCTTTAAGCAAGTACATGCCTTTTTTGATGCCTTCTTCGACCCCTGTTGGCATAGCTGGTTGCTCGTAGTTTTCATTCATTAAGGTGATATAATAGAAAACCCGTTCGCCTTCACCATACATACGGCGCAGACCATCTTGTACAACCACCGCTAGCTCATAACCATAACATGGGTCATAAGTGACACAGTTTGGCACCGTGTTAAATAAAATCAACTGATGACCATCTTGGTGCTGTAAGCCTTCGCCATTGAGTGTGGTACGACCTGCGGTACCGCCAAGCAAGAACCCTTGCGCCTGCATATCGCCTGCTGCCCAAACTAAATCACCGACGCGTTGGAAACCAAACATCGAATAATAGATATAGAAAGGAATCATCGGTAACGCATTGGTTGAATAACTGGTTGCTAACGCAATCCAAGCACTCATCGCACCCGCTTCATTAATGCCTTCTTCAAGCATGTGACCGTCTTTGGCTTCTTTATAACCCATCAAGGCTTCATGGTCTTCAGGGGTATAATTTTGACCCGATGCCGAGTAGATACCCAATTGGCGGAACATACCTTCAAGACCAAAAGTACGGGCTTCATCAGGCACAATCGGCACCACACGCTCTTGCAGCGCTTTATTTTTTAGCAGTGCCGCTAGCAAGCGTACAAATACCATAGTGGTAGATTGTTCTTTGCCTGCACTACCTTGTAGTAATTTGTCAAAAATCTCTAACCCTGGGACATCGAGTGGAATATGACCACTACGGCGATTGGGCAAATGTCCGCCCAGTGCTTGACGGCGACCTTTCAGATATTGGATTTCAGCAGAATTTTCATCAGGACGATAAAACGGCAATTCTTCAAGCTGCGTATCGGTAAATGGCAAATCAAAACGATCACGGAAGTATTTTAATGAATCAATTTCGAGTTTTTTGATTTGGTGGGTCTTGTTGACCGCTTGGCTTTGGTTAGATAAGCCATAACCTTTGACGGTTTTAACCAAAATCACTGTCGGCTGACCTTTGGCTTTCATGGCTTCACTAAATGCGGCATACACCTTCATCGGGTCGTGACCACCACGGTCTAAATTTTGGATTTCTTCGTCAGTCCAATCTTTGACCATCTCGGCAAGTTCTGGGTATTTACCAAAGAAATAGTCACGGACAAATTTACCATCACGCGCTTTATAGACTTGATATTCACCATCGAGGGTCTCAAGCATACGATGTTTGAGCGCGCCCGTATGGTCTTTGTCTAGTAGCGTATCCCATTTACCGCCCCAAATAACTTTAATCACGCGCCAACCTGCACCACGAAACACAGATTCAAGTTCTTGGATGATTTTACCGTTACCACGCACCGGACCATCTAGGCGCTGTAAGTTACAGTTAATTACCCAAATCAGATTTTCTAGATTCTCGCGACCTGCTAGTGAGATAGCACCTAAGCTCTCTGGCTCATCGGTTTCACCATCACCCAAGAATGCCCAAATCTTGCGACCTTCTTTTGGAATCAAGCCGCGATTTTCAAGATATTGGTGCACATGCGCGTGATAAATCGACATAATGGGGCCTAAACCCATCGACACGGTTGGGAACTGCCAATAGTCAGGCATCAAATAAGGGTGTGGGTAGCTAGATAGCCCTTTGCCGCCTACTTCACGGCGAAAATTCGTCAGCTGCTCTTCAGTCAATCGACCTTCTAAAAATGAGCGAGCATACATCCCTGGCGAACCATGACCTTGATAATAAATCATATCACCGCCAAAGCTTTCACTCGCTGCACGCCAAAAATGGTTAAAACCTGTTTCGTATAACGTCGCGCTTGAGGCAAACGTCGCTAAGTGACCGCCCAAGTCGTCGTCATTTTTGTTGGCACGCATCACCATCGCCACCGCATTGTAACGAATGATAGCGCGAATTTTACGCTCTAGGGTTAAATCACCGGGATACGAGGGCTGATCTTCTACAGGAATAGTGTTGATGTAAGCGGTGTCAAGACGGTTAACGCGTAATCCTTCTTGTACCGCCTTATCATAGATGGCCTTTAGTAAAAAAGTGGCACGTTTTTTTCCCACTGACTTGATCACCGAATCAAAGGCATCAAGCCATTCTTGGGTTTCTTGACTATCAGGGTCTTTAAAATACTGATATTGCATTTTTCGTTCCTTCTGGCAATGGCATCCATCCATGGAAATAACCTAGAATGGAGCTAGGTTGTAAACGACTCAAAGTATTCAACTATTAGACACAAAACATTGTTATAAATAGCGATAGCAATATTTTACATAAAAAAAAATGTTTCAGTATTTTCGCTAATTTTTGATAGGTATTTAGTTATGAAATAAAGGTAAAAAAACAACTGTTTTTTCTGACCGTATAGTAAATTTATCGACAAAGTAAAGCTGTTAACTGTGTTGACAGTCAACCATCAACACTTATCAACCGCTTTTTGATAAGCTGGGCGAGCTTGGCATTTTTTTAACCAATTGTGAATGTTGGCGTATTTTGCCTCTAAACTATGGGTTTCTAGCATGGCATTTATGCCAAATTCAAGCTGTATATCAGCGCCGCTAAATTGGTTGCCAGCAAGCCATTCATTACTCCCCAAATGCTTATCTAGCATTTTGAGCTGTTCGGTTAATGAATGATTCAGGTAAGATTTGTCTATCCCCGATTTGAGTAATTTTGCCACTTGCTTGATACCTATCGGTGATTTTTTTATCATGGTAGCAAATATTAGTCGGATAATAAGCAATGGCATCAACGAGCTTTCGGTAAAATGCAGCCAATATCGATACTGCTCATACGCCTCACTGCCATAATCTGGGCGAAAATTTTTATTTAGCACCAGTTGTGAGATTGGCTGTGCATCTTGCTCGTCGCTTAACTGGTCATAGTTATCAATCAAATACTCAATGATATTGGCCGATTCAATCAGCGTTTTTCCATTATCTTGCAGGATAGGTGCCTTACCCATCGGGTGAATTTTTTGCAAAGATTTGGGCGCCAAACCATGATGGCGTTCGTACTTGGTTAACTGGTAAGGCAGTTCTAATTCCTCTAATAGCCAAAGAATTCGAAACGAACGTGATTTTTCAAGGTGATGTAGATGCAGTTTTGACATGGGTATACTCGTCTTTTAATGTAATAGGATTGTTGGAACAAAGTAACTTTAAATTTTATAAGGGTTTAAACTTGCTAGCTGTTGCGAAATTGTAGAATTCAGCGAAAAAAAACCAACTTATTGATTGATAAGCTGGTTTGATAAAGCGAGGCTAAAAATGGTAATGCTACATATTAGTCATCTAGCTGTTGTGCATCGGCTTCTAGTAAACCATCTTGCTGCAGCGCATCAGACAACTCGATTTCTTGCAAATCCGCACTGTCTCGCAAATCAGTACCATCTTGCGCCATATTGTCAGTCAATGCTGCCTCTAAACTATCTTCGTCCAGCTCGTCTTCGCTACCGCCCTCAACCAAAGCGATGGAGACCAATGATTCATCTTGTGAAATACGAATCAGGGTGACGCCTTGCGCATTACGACCTGTTTGCGCGATTTGTCCGACAGGTGTACGCACCAACGTGCCTGCATCAGAAATCAGCACAATATCATCGGCATCGGTTACCGCTAATGCCTGCACCAGCTCGCCATTACGCGCCGTGGTTTTGATGGCGATAATGCCTTTACCGCCACGACCTTTGACAGGGAAATCAGAGACAGGTGTACGTTTGCCAAAGCCACGCTCACAAGCACATAAAATCTCGCCTTGCTGTGGGGCTACAACTAACGACACCACACGGCTAACCGCAACGACACTGTCATTGTCTTGGTCATCATGGCTATCGTCTTCAAGCTCGGTGTCCTCGTCTTCGATACCTTGATTGGCCAGTAGCATCACCCGCATACCGCGTACCCCTTTTGCGGTACGACCCATCGCACGGATTTTACTTTCATTAAAGCGAATGGCTTTACCTTCATTGGAGAATAACATGATGTCTTGCTCGCCATCGGTAATGGCAACGCCAATTAAGTTATCGCCGTCGTTAAGTTCAACAGCGCGAAGTCCGTTGGCGCGAAGGTTTTTAAATTGTGACAATTGGACGCGTTTTACCATACCCGATGCGGTTGCAAAGAACACATAGCTATTGTCATTTTGCTTGTCGTCTTCGGTCACAGGCAAGATGGCGGTGACTTTTTCATCGGCATCCAATGCAATTAGATTGACCATCGGACGGCCACGCGAACCACGGCTGGCAATAGGCACTTCAAACACTTGTAACCCAAACACACGGCCCCGATCGGTAAAAATCATCACGTTGTTGTGTGTGGACGTGACCACCATATGGTCAATGACATCGTCTGCTTTCATGGCAGTGGCTGACTTGCCTTTACCACCGCGTTTTTGGGCGATATAGTCGCTGATAGGCTGGGTTTTGGCATAACCCGTGCGTGAAACAGTCAACACAACGGTTTGTTCAGGAATCAAATCTGCACGGCTAAAGTCACTGCGGCTATCGACGATTTGGGTTTTGCGTGCATCGCCAAAATCCTCACGAATTTGGATTAATTCATCTTTGATTACTTGCATTAATTGGTCAAAGTTATCCAAGATGCTTTGTAATTGGGCAATGAGTGCCAAGATTTCTTTGAATTCTTGCTGTAGCTTGTCTTGCTCTAGCCCTGTTAAACGGTGCAGCTGCATATCCAAAATAGCATTGACTTGGTCAGGCGATAGACGATAATGTTGGTTGTCATCAATCAGTCCATATGGGGCATTTAGGTCTTCGCCTTCAATCACATCGGGGCGAATCGAATGACTGCCTGCTGCCTCTAACATGGCAATCACGCCACCTGACTGCCAAGTATTGGTCAGTAAGTTATCGCGGGCTTCTTGGCGGTTTGCCGATGCCTTGATAGTGTCAATAATACGATCAATGTTGGCAAGGGCAATGGTTAGTCCTTCTAGCAAATGACCACGCGCCTGTGCTTTTTTGAGTTCAAAAATAGTACGGCGAGTCACAACTTCTTGGCGGTGACGTATAAAGGCGGCAATCAAATCCCGCAACGTCATGATTTTAGGTTGACCTTCATCTAAGGCAACCATGTTGATACTAAAACTCGATTCTAAAGGCGTTTGGATAAATAGATTGTTAACGATGACTTCTGCGTTTTCACCCCGTCTTAAGTCAATAGCGATACGCATGCCATCTTTATCTGACTCATCGCGAATCTCGCTAATGCCTTCAAGTTTTTTATCGCGTACCAATTCTGCGATTTTTTCAATCAGTTTTGCTTTATTGGTTTGATACGGAATCTCGGTAAATACAATACGCTCACGCTCTTTATTGGCGCCCGTTTCACTCATCGGTTCGATGTGATATTTGCCGCGCAAATGCAGGCGACCTTTACCGGTGCGATAAGCATCGACAATGCCTGAGCGGCCATAAATGATACCGCCTGTTGGGAAATCAGGACCGGTGATGTACTGCATAAGCATTTCACCCGAGATGTGCGGGTCATCGGCATAGGCCAAACAGGCATTAATCACTTCGGTCAGATTATGTGGCGCCATATTGGTCGCCATACCCACCGCAATGCCTGTGGCACCATTAACAAGCAAATTTGGAATACGGGCTGGCATGACGCTTGGCATTTGCTCTGAACCATCATAGTTTGGCTCCCAATCCACAGTGTCTTTATCCAAATCACCCAGCATTTGGTGAGTAAGTTTTTGCATGCGCACTTCGGTATAACGCATCGCTGCGGCAGGGTCATCATCCACTGAGCCAAAATTACCTTGACCATCGATGAGCATATAGCGCATTGAGAACGGCTGCGCCAAACGCACAATCGCGTCATACACTGCAGTATCGCCATGTGGGTGGTATTTACCGATAACATCACCGACCACACGCGCCGATTTTTTGTAAGGTTTGTTAAAGTCGTTTGATAATTCATGCATCGCGTATAACACACGGCGATGAACAGGTTTGAGCCCATCACGCACATCAGGTAAAGCACGGGAGACAATTACGCTCATGGCATAGTCGAGATAAGATTGTTTTAATTCATCGACGATGCCAATCGGGCTAACGGAATCGGTGGACATGCACGCTCCTTTTATCAAGCTACTTAAATATACGAGTCATCTTATTTATTTTACTTTTCAAGGCGATAGCTAAGTTAACAACCATGCGTTTAAAAGCAATGCGCAATTTTGACCAAAAGTTGCAAAAAAACCCAATCAAAACTTTTAGAAAAGTAACACAGATGACTTAATATTTTTAGGATAGTAAAAAGGAATAATTATAGCATAAAACGCATGATTTAGCAGTTAACCCACCGCCAAATGTCGACGGTAACATCAAAATATCATGCTTTGACGGGTGTTATTTTACCCCCATGGCAAACTGCCCAAACTTTACCAGTTATTTTTACAAGCTATAAAATAATCGGATTAAATCTGAGGCTCGATATCAAACTGTCTAATGACAAAGCCTGTTGATAAACAGGCTTTGTTAAATTGGAGTCAGTTATATACGTATATGTTTAGTAGATATGACAAATTTAGAACTGGCTAAACAATGTCTGTGCCACACCCATACAATATGGCGTGACTAAACCATGATATTGCATAGCAACGGCTTGTGATGGATTGCCCCCGTTGGCAGCCGCATTTGCCGCAATATTTTGCACTTTACTAGCAAATCCTGCCTGCATTTTTTCTGATTGAGACTGGATGCTATTATTGTTGACAGTATCAAAACCTAACGTTTGATAAACCGGTTTTTGACGCGTGGCGCGATTGGTGACATCGATATCAATAATTCCCAACTTGGTCGCGCTAGTTTTATTAGTATCTGTGTCCCATAGTTTTTTCATTAAACTACTATTGACGTCAAAGAACACCATCGGATCTTGGTTACCACCACACATAATGACAGGCATTGTTGGTAAATAGCCGCGCAAGTCATTGGCTTTTAACGCTTTACGTAGTGGATGTTCAGGCAGTGTGGCAGGCACTGGGCTATAGTTGGTATAACCTTGTAAATAAGGCACTGCCCAATCGACATTTTTTTGGGCATCTGCCAAGTACTCTAATCGGTAGTCATTTTTGACTAAATAATGCGTGGTGTCAAAGCCAAAGCTAAATGCTGGGTCAGACGGTGATATCGCATCGAGCGTTGAATTGCCCGTTGGGGCTTTCTGAAACATCGCTGAGGCAGGCAATTTGCCACTTGAAATGAGCTGCATATCAGTCATGCTGGCGCTAGGCAGTAGCGAGGGGATTTCATCGGCATTGGCTGGCGCGAACATGTCACTGGGTTTGGCATAAATATTGCCATACTGCTCTTGATAGTTGCGAGCCATCAGCGGGGCAAAAAACGTCGCACCGAGCATGACTTTGCCACCAAATACCACATCACCAAAGGCTTCCATGGCATAGGGTCCAGAAATTGGCAGCGCCGCTGTCACAGGTTCTTTGAGCGTTTCAAGATAGCGTGTTGTTGCCATGGTGACATAGCCACCTTGAGAATAACCTGTGATAAACAATTTACCATTGTCGGCAATGTTGGTTGCACTGCCCGTGCGGCGTACCACTTCCCTGCCTGCTTTTAACGCATCTGCCATCTCGTGTGACTGCTGCTGGGCATTGAGGTACGGATGATAAGCTAGGCTTGATTTGTCATAACCTGCATAATTGGGTGAAATAACCACATAGCCTTGCCCTGCAAACAAAGCCGCTAACAATGTCGCAGCTGGTCCTGCTTCATTGTTGGCATTACCGACTTCTGCAAAATTATAGGCTTTGGTCGTTGCCGTACCGTGGGCATTGAGTACAATGGGGCGATTGCCACTACAGTTTCCATCCGTGCCTGTCGGAATAAACACAGCACCCGTCGCATCGGTCTTATTACCTTTGACATCGACGGTATCATATTGCATGTATTCTACACGCACACCGCACTTGGGCGTGGCTGCAACTTGGCTAAAATCGGGATCTGTGGTATTAAATAACTGGGTTAAGGCGCTGGTGGTGAGATTTTTGGTCGTTAATGGATCTTTGATTAAGTTACCTGTGGGCAGTGAAGCAACGCCTGTTTTGGCAGGTGGCGTTGTCGCGGAATCATTGTCGCTACCACAAGCGGCTAAGGTTGATGCCAACCATACCGAGATAAAAATTTTGGTTAGGCTAAAAGTAGGGTGGATTAAATCAGACTGACGGTGCATCTCATACTCCTTATGAGGAAATTAATGGTTCATATCCTTGAACAACGCATCATGTTACCCAAAAAAAACGGGCATGAAGGCGATACGCTCATCATGCCAGTTTTTGTACTATTTGAACATCCGTTTCTAAAAAAAATTGCTACTGAAATAAAAAAACCTAAAGTAGTGCTAAACAGATTTGCGTTTAAACTTGCTCCAAACCGCAGTTACTGGGCCCGATAAGGCGTAAATCACGCTAATCGCCAGCAATCCTGCAGGAATATTATACAGCACGATACCGAGCGCAAACACAATCAAAATCAATGCCACAAACGGGACACGCTTTTTATCAAACTCTTTAAAGCTATAGTATTTTAAATTACTCACCATCAAAAAGCCGGCAACCACTACCCAAATAGCTGCCAAGATTTGAAAAGCGGGACTGATCACAGGCAATTCAACTTGCCAATCCATATGTACCATCACAAACGTAGTGACTAAAATAGCGGCTAACGGACTTGCTACCCCGACAAAGTATTTTTTATCAACGACACCAATTTGTACATTAAAACGCGCCAGTCTCAGCGCGGCACAGGCAGCATACACAAAGGCGCAAGCGATACCAATACGCCCCAACGGCTCTAACGCATAATGATAAATCAATAACGCAGGCGCCAGTCCAAATGCGATGCAGTCGGCTAGCGAATCTAGCTGCTCGCCAAAGGGACTTTGTGCATTGAACAGCCTTGCCGCCCGACCATCTAACCCATCTAGCAATGCCGAGATAAAAATCGCCACACAGGCACGCATATAATGCCCTTCCCCCAACGCGCTTTGGGTAATCGAATAAAATGCCGCAAGCAGCGACAATAGCGTAAATGAATTGGGAATTAAATAAACGCCTTTTTGCGCAATCGTTTTGTCAGCGACACGCGCATTTTCAATGACTTCAAAGGTGAGCCCATCGTAGTCATCGGTTTCTGCCAATTCACGGTTACGCTGATGCTCAAGCTGAATCGGATTGATATCCTGAGCCGGTGGCGGCTGTTGCGGCTGTTGTAATGCGTCGATGGGCGTCTTGATAAGGGTTGGTTGGTTATTATCGTTATTCATTGATTATCCTTGCAGGTTGTCTCTTGCAGGTCGTCTATAATAAATCGTTTATTGCTAAGTGCATCGAGCTCGGTAACAAATTGCAAAATTTGGCGGGTTTTGTGACCAGTTAACCCGCCAAGTGTGACATTATTCGCCAACCAACCATTGTACTTTGGTGCGCTGCTCCACACTCATTTGTGGGCTTTCAGGATGCTGCAAAATTGGCTGTAGATATTGCAAAATTTCTTCGGCTTTAGCATCAAATTGCCAAGGTGGGTTAATCACCAACATACCCGTCCCATTTAAACCCATCGGCAAATCGGGTGGGAAAATATTCAGCTCAAGTACCAACTGACGGCGGATTTCGGTGCGTTTCATTTTTTTATAAAACAGCTCAACCGCATCGTTGTTTTTGATGGGATACCAAAGTGCCAATACCCCGGTTGACCATTTTTTATGCGCTTTTACCAATAAATCTACCAACGCGCTAAAATCACGGTGTTCCTGTTCAAAGGGGGGGTCGATTAAAATTAACCCGCGTTTTTCTTGCGGTGGTAGCACCGCCAAAATTCCTTCATAGGCGTTGCGATGTTGCACGCCAATGGGCAATTGGTGCAGTTGGTAGTTGAGCGCATCAAACTCGCTTGCTTTCCATTCAAACGCTTCGGCGCGATTGGTAATTTCTGGGTGAGCGTCTTGTTGTTTTTCGATGTGATGGGCAATAAACCAAGGCGAACCTGGATACACATGCTTATCGTAGAATTTTTTGGCGTAGCCAATATCTTGTAGATAGGTTTGCACCGCCTGTGGCGCTTGGCTATTATCTTGCGCTAGCAGTTTGGTAATGCCATGGATGGCTTCACCCGTTTTTTTGGCTTCATCACTGGCAAGTGAATACAAACCGCGCCCACCATACGCATCCAAAATATAATAAGGTTTTGGCTTGGCGCTCATCATCTCAAGTAATTGCAATAATAAAACGTGTTTTACCACATCAGCGAAGTTGCCCGCGTGGTAGCTGTGTTGATAATTCATAATAAATTTTTCGTAAACAAATTAGCAGGTATGGTAGCATAGCTATCAAAAATTGGCGAAGTTTTTGCTAGAAGTTTTTGCTAAAAATTGCCCAGTTAAATGTTTAAACAATAGTGGAGGAAACATAGCGCATATGCCAGAGTTGAATTTTATCCTGCCCAATTGGTTTGGAAAAATAAATGACGCACAGCTTGACGGTTTGGTTAATGACGGGTTTATCGTGCTAGATGACTGTTTTGACGTCAAATTTTTTCAGGCGTTACAAAAAGAGAGTGGCTTGATTGATTACCAAGCCGCCAATTTGACGCAGGGTGAGCGAATCACTAGCATTCGCGGGGATAGCACGCGCTGGATTGATGAGCACTGTCCGATTGGTATGCAGTATCTACAAGCGATTAATGAGCTCGCGCAATTTTTTAATCAAACCTTATACACCGGCATTCGCCGTAGTGAAGCCCATTATGCCCGCTACCCTGCAGGGTTTGGTTATCAGTGGCATTCAGACAATCCGCAAGGGCGTGATGAACGTGTGTTATCGGCGGTTTTTTATCTCAATGACGGTTGGGGGGCACCCGATGGCGGTGAAATTGTCGTCATCGATCAGTATGACACACAGCAAAAATTACAGCCCCAAGGTAACAGATTGGTGATTTTTAATAGTAACTTAGTCCATCAAGTTGCAATCACCCATCGTGAACGCTTCTCGATTGCCACTTGGATGAGAAAAGATGGGTTAATTGGCCAGTAATAAACTTGCCGCAATCCCCCACATCACAACCCCGATAAGGATATCAAGAATTTTCCAAGACAGTGGTTTGGCAAATAGCGGCTGCAGCACACGCGCACCATAACCCAAACTAAAAAAGAAGATAAACGAAGATAAAATTGCACCCAACGCAAACGCCAGCTTATCAGTAACCTGTGACGCAATAGTCCCAAGCAAAATCACCGTATCTAAATACACATGGGGATTGAGCCAAGTAAATGCCAAACACATGGCAATCACTTGTTTTAAATTACCAGCGTCTTCACCCTGCGCCACGAGCGACTGGTTTGATTGATAAGCCGCAATAAAACTTCGGGCACCATACACAATTAAAAACAATGCCCCTGCGTATTTGGCAATGGTAATAATCAGTGGGAATTGCGAAATCAGCTTGCCAAAACCAAACACGCCACCGGTAATCAACACCGCATCGGATAACGCGCAAATCAAACACACGATAAACACAAATTGTTGTTTTAGCCCTTGTTTAAGCACAAACGCATTCTGTGCCCCTATCGCCAAAATTAACGAAAAGCACACGCTCATGCCCATTAAAAAAGTAGAGATATTCATCGATACCACATGTCCCCAGTAACATTCGCAAAAAACACAAAAAAGCACAGTAAGAAAAAAGCATAGCGAGAAAAAAAGCGTATTGTAGCCAAAATGCTAAGCGATTGCGAACAATGCGACCCGCTAAGGCGCTAATTTATGCTAATATGCAGCGCAAATAAGCGAGCTTTTTGAGAGATTTTTGAGAGATTTTAAGGAAACAACAATGACCGATTTTGCCAGTAACGCCACTGATTTAGACCACCTTCAAGCGCAAACCTTAGCACTAAGTTTACAGTTGATGCGCGAGCCATCAGTGACGCCAACTGACCTTGACTGTCAAAATATACTGGCTGAGCGGCTTAACCAGCTCGGCTTTGATTGTGAGTTTTTATACTTTGGTGAAAAAGGCGCGACAGGACGCGAAGCAGAAGTCAAAAATTTATGGGCAATCCGTCAAGGTCGTGGGCAGGCGCAGGCGCCCGTCTTATGTTTTGCAGGACATACCGATGTCGTGCCCACGGGGGATGTCAGCCAATGGACCTATCCGCCATTTGAGCCTACTATCAAAGATGGCATACTGTATGGGCGTGGTGCTGCAGACATGAAAACAGCGATTGCGGCATTTACTGTCGCTGTTGAAAATTTTGTCGCCAAGCACCCCAATCATCACGGCTCAATTGCTTTCTTAATTACCGCTGATGAAGAAGGTCCTTCGGTCAACGGTACAATCAAAGTGGTGGAAACATTGCAATCTCGCAATCAGCCAATCACCTATTGCTTGATTGGCGAACCCTCTAGCACTCACACCTTGGGCGATATCATCAAAAATGGTCGCCGTGGCTCGCTCGGCGCCATTTTGACAGTCACCGGCAAACAAGGCCATGTTGCCTACCCGCATTTGGCAGTTAACCCCATTCATTACGCTTTGCCAGCACTATCCGAGCTTTGTAGCCAAACTTGGGACAATGGCAATGCGTATTTTCCCGCCACCACCCTGCAAATCTCAAACCTTCATGCAGGCACTGGGGCTAACAATGTGATTCCTGCAACGTTAAGCGCCGAATTTAATTTTCGTTTTTCAACTGAGACCAACGATGAGAAACTTAAAGCGACCACCCATGCGATTTTTGACAAGCATTTTCAAGACGGTGCAGCCAGTTATCACATCAACTGGAAACTATCGGGCAACCCATTTTTAACGCCGCAAGGCAACCTCGTCGGCGCCTGTCAATCCGCGATTAAAACCGTGACAGGGACAGATACAGAGCTGTCAACCACAGGCGGCACTTCAGATGGTCGTTTTATCGCAACGTTGAACGTTGAAAATAGGTCGCCTGAAGTGGTTGAGCTTGGCGTGCGTAATGCCACCATCCACCAAATTGATGAGTGTGTAGAAGTTGAAGATTTGGGTAAACTTGCCGCAATTTATGAGCAAATATTACAAAACTTATTGTTAAACTAAATACTGTTAACCCAAATCATGCATGCTAACAACCCAGTGATACGGCTAATTTCGGTGGGTTGGCAAATGATTATTTACCCAAGCCAAATGACATCAAAGACCATTACTTTTTGGCTGACGCATTAAGTAAACGTGGGTCATTTTTCATGGGTAAATTAATTTAGCTGCTGGTCATTTAGAATCTAGTATGAAGAAGAATCTAGCATTCAGCTTAATCTAGTTCGTCTAACCAAGCCATTTGAATCGCTTCTAGTTGTTTTTCAGTCGATTTGGTTGGGTCATCGCTAAATTCTTCTAACTGCGTCACATACCGATGCAAATCGGTAAAACGAATATATTGCACGTCTTCATCAGGGTATTTTTCAGAAAGTTGAATGGCAATTTCTAACGTGTCGTTCCATTTGAGGGACATATTTTTCTCCAGTTACTTAATGGGGGTGAGTTTTTTGATTTCGTTAAGATTGTCTTGCCAAGTTTTGATGACAGGATGAGCTTGTTCATCTTGCTGTACAATGACGCTGGTCGGTTGCACTTGCTGGTCTAGCATCAATACAATTTTGGTCAGTGCCACCACATACAAGTCATTTTTGACCCAAAACTCGTGGCGAAAATACAGGTATTTTTTATCCCAAGCCAATAATTGACTGCGAAGCGCCAATTTATCAAACAAAAAGCTTTCTTTGATGTAGGTTAATTGTTGCGATGCAATCACCCAACCTAGCTCGTCCGTTGGGCGTTGCTGCATCAGCCACTGTTGGATGTTAAGCTCAATAAAGCTTAAATAGCGATAATTAGGCACATGGTGACGAAACCCCATATCATGTGGCAAAATCCGGTAGTGGCGGATAATCGCATCGCTATAGCTTGGTTTAGATGACTTTGCTTTATCAGATTTTAGCATCAAGCATAAGATAAGGTAACGAAGTAATAAATTCATAAATTTTCCTTGTGATATCCGCCTGATTATAGCAAATAAAAAACCCTGACTAAACTGGTTAGTCAGGGTTGATTAAAGTTAAAAAAACTTAGTGACCTGTGCCATTGATATGGCGAATCATGTCTTCCACCACTTTTTTGGCATCGCCAAAGATCATCATGGTTTTGTCCATGTAGAACAAGCTATTATCAAGACCTGCGTAGCCGGCACTCATTGAGCGTTTGATGACCATCACAGTTTGCGCTTTGTTTGCTTCAAGAATTGGCATACCAAAGATAGGTGAGTTTGGATCGTCTTTTGCCGCTGGGTTGACAACGTCATTGGCACCGATAATCAGCACAACGTCAGTACCGGCAAAGTCGGAGTTGATTTCATCCATTTCTAAGATGTCTTCATACGGCACATCTGCTTCAGCCAATAGTACGTTCATATGACCTGGCATACGACCTGCCACGGGGTGAATCGCAAAACGTACGTCCACGCCTTCTTCTTTGAGCATTTCATAAAGCTCTTTTACCGCATTTTGGGCACGACCTTGCGCCATACCATAACCTGGCACAATGACGACACTGCTAGAGTTTTCCATCATGAAGGCGGCATCTTCAGGTGAGCCTGTACGGTAAGTTTTGGGTCCGGTATCTTCTTCTGTCGCAGCGGCTGAGCTGCTTGACATACCGCCAAACAATACGTTGAGCAGTGAACGGTTCATGGCTTTACACATAATGTAAGACAAAATCGCCCCAGATGAACCCACTAGTGACCCTGCGATAATCAGCATTGAGTTGCCTAGGGTAAAACCGATACCGGCTGCCGCCCACCCAGAGAATGAGTTGAGTAGCGATACCACCACAGGCATATCACCGCCGCCAATCGGTGCAATCCACATCCAGCCAAAAATAATAGCAAGGATGGTCATGGCATAAAACGCTGGCATGGATTGGGTGGTGAAATACATAATACCAAATGCTAACATCGCGATGAATAATAGCGCTTGGACAGGTTTTACCCAAGTGCCTTTAAGCGTCTTTGCCCAGCTTTTTGCCGCCAACTTACCAAAAGCAAACATTGACGCTGAGAAGGTAATCGCACCAATAAAACAGCCCACAAACAATTCAAACCGCGCGATGGTGCTATGCTCGACGCCGGTATGCAATACGCTCGCTAGTGCGATGGCAACTGCCGATAGACCGACTAAAGAGTGCATCAAAGCCACGGTTTCTGGCATTTGCGTCATGGCGACAGTGCGTGCTTTCCAAGTGCCGACCACCGCGCCTAGCACCATCGCGCCAACAATTAATACAAACACCGGACTGGGTGCCAAGAAAAAAGTGGTGATAATGGCAATCGCCATACCTATCATACCGAATCGGTTACCACGGATGGCAGTTTTTGGGCTTGATAAACCCCGTAAGGTTAAAATAAATAGCACCGCACCAATCAAATAAAACCAATCCGCATGTTGGGCGACCCAATTCAAATTCTCATTCATCAAGCATTTCCTTCTTTGTTTGGCTCAGCTTTGGGTTTTTTATCTTTTGATTTAAACATTGCTAGCATACGTTCGGTCACCGAAAAACCACCAAAAATATTGATGCTAGCTAAAAATACCGCAAACGCACCCAAAAGACTTGTCGGGGTAAACATATTGCCATCAATGCTGACGGTCTGCAGCATGGCACCGACGATGACGATACTGGATAAGGCATTGGTCACCGCCATGAGCGGGGTATGCAGTGCAGGCGTTACCCCCCAAACCACGTAATAACCCACAAAAATAGCCAAAATAAAGATACTAAAGATTGCCACAAATGGGGTGGCAGATGTCGCAGACGCTAATAGGGTCAATAACATAAAACCTCCTAACCTCGATAGGTAAAATTAAATGAAAATTAGGTTAGCGACTGGCTAACAATACTTGACCTTGGCTAGTAACCAGCAAGGCTTTTTGGATTTCATCTTCTGGATTGAGCGCAAACGCTTTATTGTCATCCATTAAGGTTGCAAAAAAGTTATACAAGTTGTTGGCATACAATACCGATGACTGCGCCGCCAAAGTCGATGGAATATTGGGCACACCCATGATGGTGACACCGTTTGGGGTGATGATATTTTGTCCGACCACTGAGCCTTCTACATTACCACCAGTTTCCACGGCCATATCGAGTAAAATTGAGCCAGATTTCATTTTATCGATGGTAGCTTGGTGTATCAAACGCGGGGCATTGCGACCAGGAATTTGAGCCGTGGTAATCACAATATCTGCTTGACTGACCGCTTTATCGACAACCGCAGCTTGGTCTTTGATATATTGCTCAGACGGTGTCCAGGCATAGCCGCCTGTGTCTTTGGCTTTGGCTTTTTCCTCATCACTCATCGGGACATCGAGCCATTTACCACCCACTGACTCCACTTGATCACGCACCGTGGGACGTAAGTCACTGGCTTCTACAACCGCGCCCAAACGACGAGCAGTGGCAATCGCTTGCAGACCCGCGACGCCCACGCCTAGGATGACAATACGTGCAGGTTTCACCGTACCTGCCGATGTCATAAACATGGGGAAAGGACGACCAAACTGGTTAGCAGCCAAAATCACCGCTTTATAACCTGCCAAGTTGGCTTGGGATGACAGCACGTCCATGTTTTGCGCCCGCGACAAAGTTCGGGGCAATAGCTCCATGGCATATACTTTGGCGTGGCGATTGGCATAGTCCTGCAAATTGGCATTGCGATACGGATTCATCATACCGATAACAATCGCTTCTTGTTTTAGCTGGTTGATTTGTTCAATCGGCAAGCTATTGACCGTCAGCACCACATCACTTGTTGAGATCGCGTCTTCAACAATTTGTGCCCCTGCTTGTTCCAACGCATCATTGGTAATAAACGAACCTTTACCCGCATCGCGTTCGACCACAATACTGTGACCCAACTTGATGAACTTTTTAATGGTATCGGGGGTAATCGCAATCCGATTTTCATATAATGCAGTTTCTTTTGGTACACCAATTTGCATACACTCTCCTCAAGCGGTTCGGTTGGATTCTCAATCCACAACTGACGATTAGCTTAGACAGTTATAAATTAAAAAAATGATAATTAAATTACCATAAATATAATTAATTATGCAAAATAATTCTAGGCGGAATAACAAGTAAATTTGACTGGTGCGTATAAAAAAAAGTTATCAATAAAACTTTTTACAAAATTTTCTTTTAATAAGATAGATTTCTAAGGGTTAATTCATTTGCGTATTGCGTTTTTTAACGTTGCCATTGTCGATTTCAAATTCATCAAAATCTTGGGCAAGCCAAAAGTTACCCTGATAACTGGTAACCACTTCTGCCCGAATATCTGACATATTTAAAGTTTTACTGCTAGGTTTATCAAAAGGTTGAAAACGCGCGCTAAAATGGGTCAAAATCAGGTTTTTTAACTTTGATAGCTGCGCAAACTCAGCAACTTGCTTGGCGGTTGAATGCATGGGGTCAAAATAGTTAAGGGCTACTTTTCGTTTATCAGCGATTGCTTGGGTATAAGTCGCCTCGTGTACTAGCACATCGGTATCTGATATGGCATCGGCTAATAGCTCAGGTGAGTCATTGTCGCCTGCGACTATCAGCACGGTTTTATGCAGCGTGGTGGTGACAAAATCCGCGGATTTTAGCAAGGTGTTATCATCTAGATTGACGTCAATACCGTATTTAAGTTTGCCCCATAGCCGTTTATCTACCACGTTAAGCTCGGTGAGTTTTTCGGTCAATAAGGTTTTTTTGGACAGTCGCTGGGTGAATTTGAAGGCATGGCTAGGGATACGGTGTGATAGCGCAATCACGTCAACTTGTAGCTGATGGTCGTCTGTCAAATCCAGCATGATGGGTGGGTAACTATCCCCCTGCACTCTATTGTCAATGGCGATAAAATTAATGTCAAAATTTATCATCAGCGCTGTCGTGGCTTGCACGGCGGCAAGATAATCAGCAATGGCTTGTGGGGCGATGAGGGTTAATGGGTGCTTGCGACCATTCATCGCCATACTTGCCAGTAAACCTGGCAGACCATAACAGTGGTCGCCATGCACATGGGTGATGCAAATCAATGCTAGGTGCATCACGGACAACGGGGTTTTGAGTAATTGATGCTGCGTGGCTTCTCCACAGTCCACCAATATCCAAGGCACATTTTTTGCTTTGCTATAAGGATTGATGAGTGATACAGCAAGCGCGGTGACGTTACGGTGTTTGGTGGGTATCCCTGCTGATGTGCCCAAGAAAGTGAGTGTTAACATGATTGCCTCATTGTCAAACGTATTACCTATCTTTATATTGAATTTTTCATAAATTTAACTATAAAATGCGCTAACAAATTTCACAACAACTTTTGATTGGGCTATGACATTGACTTCAACGCATCTTTTTAACCATTAGCCTTTAGCTTTTGTCTTTTATCCACTACCCTTATATGGTGTCTGGCGAATTGGGCGAATCTGCTTTAAGCCTCGGCCTTGTACTTGTTGATAGGGTGACTTGTTGATAGGGTGACTTGGGGTATACTTTTATTACGGGTGCAACGGCTGGCGCATGGCTGCCCGCCTAGGTTTTAAAGATTTGGTAACAGATAGTAGCAATAATAATTTGGCAAGTGGGTTATTATTGAGGATGATTTCATATAGTTTTGGTATACTCAATGCCGCTTGTATCACCTCTTATATCACCTAATGAACACAATAAGGAAATGCTATGTTCAAGTTTTTTACCCCACTCTGTTTCTCATTAAGTTTATTTGGCTGCCAAGCTGTTAGCCCAGATCAGCAAAACCACACACCCATGCCTCAGCCCATCAAGAAACCTGAGATGATGTGCACCATGCAATATGATCCTGTCTGTGTCAAGACCATCAATAATGGCATCGTCCGCTATCAAACCTATGGCAACGCTTGTATGGCAAATAATGGCGTCAATGCTATGGACAAGACTATGAGCGTCACCAAAGGTGCTTGTGAGTCAGAGACTAGTAAGTGACTGACTAGCAAATAGCTGGGCTATCATAAATTAGCTCGCCATAACGTCTGCACCAGCTTGTTTGCCATAGCTGACTGGCGATAAAACAAGCGAAGTGCTATAATCCCTCTAATTACTTTGTGTTAAAGGTTTTGCATCTGTATGTCATTAGCATTGATTATTGATGATGAAGTAGATTTGTGTCGCTTGATGCAGATGACACTCAAAAAAATGGGCATTGAAACCAAAGTCGCCTATGACTATGCCACTGGTATCAGCCATCTTCAAGCGTATAGTTTTGACTTTTGCTTAACTGATCTCAAACTCCCAGATGGGACAGGACTTGATATTGTTAAATTTATCAGTAAAAATTATGCCAAGACCCCTGTGGCAGTTATTACCGCCCACGGTAGCATGGATTTGGCGATTGAAGCGTTAAAACTGGGCGCCTTTGATTTTGTCAACAAGCCACTTGAGCTATCACGGCTACGCCAGTTGGTCGAAAACGCCTTGAAGGTGGCAGAAAATACCAATAACCTTAATTGTAAAGAAGTCTATGATCCTTTTAGCAATCGCCTAATCGGAAAATCCGAAGCCATTGCCCAGCTCAAAACCACCATCCAAAAATTGGCGCGTAGCCAAGCGCCCGTATTTTTGTGGGGAGAATCGGGCACGGGTAAAGAAGTCGTTGCCAAGCTCATTCATGATTTAAGCCCGCGCTGCTCTGCCAATTTTGTGCCTGTTAACTGCGGCGCCATCCCATCAGAGTTGATGGAAAGCGAGTTCTTTGGGCACAAAAAAGGCAGCTTTACTGGGGCTACCGCAGATAAAGAAGGGTTATTCCAACAAGCAAATGGCGGCACGCTATTTTTGGATGAAGTAGCGGATTTGCCGATTTCCATGCAAGTCAAATTATTACGCGCGATTCAAGAAAAGAAAATCCGCCCCATTGGGAGCATCCAAGAAATTGCCGTGGATGTGCGTCTTTTATCCGCTACCCATAAAAATTTGGCTAAGCTTGTCGAAACGGGTGAATTTAGACAAGATTTATATTATCGCATCAACGTGATTGAAGTAAAATTACCCAGTCTCAATGAACGGCGTGATGATATTTTACTGTTAGCCAATCATTTTATCGCTTTGATTGCAGACGATTGGGGACTATCGTCGCAGCCACTGACACTATCGAATGAAGCCGCGGTTCAATTGACAAACCATCACTTTGCAGGCAACGTGCGTGAATTAAGAAATATCTTAGAGCGGGCGATTACCCTAGCTGATGATAATGTGATTGAAGCCCATCATTTGAATTTGCCATTATCAGCCGCCAACGTACCGCATGACACTCATAACATCCATGAAATCCATGAAATCATAGAAACCCCCAATCACCCCGTCTTATCAACACTGAGTCAACCGAGCGCGCCGAAAGTTGCGCCCTTAGCTGAAGCTAAATCCGCCTCAAACAGCGCTATCAATACTTCCTATAGCAGCAACTTGTTTGCAAGTGGTTATAAAGTCAAACCCAATATTCAACTTGCGCCCACACCGACCCAATCCACCCATGAAGCGTTAACTTTAGATGCGCCGATAGGGGGTATCAATGCGCCCAATCTAGCCCAGCCTCCTGCTGAAGAAAGTCAGCTGCCTGAAGAAGGGCTTGAAGAATATTTGATGAATCAAGAACGAAAAGTCATTATCGCAGCGCTCAACTGCAGTGGTTGGAATCGCACCCAAGCCGCTAAACTGTTAAATACAACGTTTCGCTCACTGCGCTACCGTATGAAAAAATTGGGCATTGATAGTGACAGTGATATTCATAGTGATAGCGATGAGGATTAAAAACTTCGGATAAAGGACAAATCGATATTTTTTGATAAATCTACTATCCCTACTTGGTCATAACAAGCTAGTGGAAAACGCCGGTGGATGCCTAACCACTGGTTTGCTGATTGAGCAAATAGCACGAATCGATTGCCTTTTTCATCGAGGCTTTGGTCGATATTGTCAATTTGATGCAGGCATTTTACCGCAATGATATCAATGTCTAACGTAACAGCGGGTTTTTGGTACAGAAGTCTGTCTTGTTGCTCTTCAAACTTCTTGGTGAGTTGTAACCACTGCCAATAATCTATGGGCTGCGCAAAGTCTAAATAAGCCACTTGGTTAAAATAAACCGGTGTATTGGATGTTTGCTTGTTTAAATCGTCGTTTAAATTGTTATCACTACAAGTATCTTCACTACTATGAATCGCGCTGAGTGTCAAAGTACCAAAGTTTTGCAGCCAGTCTTTGGCTTTTGCTAAATAGTAAGATTGTTTGACATTACTGGCTAACGACAAAACACAGGCTTCGATGACTATGACATCACGCAGTGGTACACTCATACTCAAATGCTCAGATAAACATATTTTTTGCTTAGGCTAATTAATTTTGCTGAAAACGGGTAATTTTAACCCCGACACTATCGGCTTGTTTGATGGCGGTGGGTTTGTGAATCGTCACTGTGACTTTTTCTGGGGCAAATTCTGCCAAAATCATCTCAGCGACCAATTGCGCTAACCGCTCTAGCAGCGCGACTTTGTTGGCAATGCTCACTTCAGCCACACGCTCACTGACACTTTTATAGTTGATGGCATCTTGAATATTATCAGTCTGCGATGCTTGGTATTGACAGCCCACCATTTCAATATCAAAAATCAGCGGTTGGGTTATTTGCTGCTCCCACTCATACACGCCAATCACGGCATCGACTTTGAGTCCCTTGACAAATACCATATCCGTTGAATTGCCCGTCAGCTTGATTGACTGACTGTTAGACTTTTCGTTTGCTATCGCATGTAAGGCATCCGCCGCTGAATATAGTGATTCATGCATGGTTTTTTGTGTAGTTTCTAGTGTAGTCATTTTTACTCTCGCTAGGTATTTCGCTGTTTGATTAAATCATAACTAAAAAATACCAACCCTGTCCAAATAAAGGCAAAGGTAATCAATTTATAAATGTTAAAAGGCTCATGATACAAGAATATCGCCAATAAAAAAATCATGGACGGGGTCAAATAATTTAAAAAGCTCAATAAACTAAAGTTGACCATTTTGGTAGCTTTATTAAACATTAAGAGTGGTATCAAGGTCACTGGCCCTGCAAGCATCAATAAAAAAATTGATGGCGACAGCCAAAAATCTAACTGACTACTAGCAACATCATGCATAGCAAACCAGCCAATAAAGACCGGCACCAATAGCGCCGTTTCGATAAACATCGCAGAGAGCGCGTCAAGCGGGGTATGGCGATGCATCAAACCATACACAGAAAAGCTACTCGCCAACAATAACGATACCCACGGCAATTTACCCAGCACGACCAGCTGAATCGCCACACCTATCGCTGCCAAAATCACTGCCATCCATTGCAAAGGACGCAGTTTTTCTTTGATGACCACTAGCGATAATAAAATACCCATCAACGGACCAATATAATAGCCCAAACTGGCTTCCAAAATCTGATCATGATTGACCGCCCACACGTACACCAGCCAATTGACCGAGATAATCGTCCCCGAAACGGCAGTATAAAGTAGCCATTTTGGGTTGGCTTTAATCACTTTTACCCAGTGCCAGTTTTTGGTCACTGTCATGATCAGTAAAATCGTGACAAACGTCCAAATAATTCGATGCCCAATGATTTCAATCGCATCATAATCTTTGAGTAGCTTAAAATACAGGGGGAAAAACCCCCAAATCAAAAAAGCAGCCAGTGCGGTCAATATCCCTTTGGGGGTGGTCACTATGGTTGGTTTTTCATGGTCAGTCATATCAACAGCACGGGTCGGAATGTCACTATTGATGATATCAATGGTTTGACTTTGGGGGATTTGACTCTTAAGGATTTGATTTTGGGGGATTTGATTTTTCATTAACACAACGATAAATGTTATTTTTTATAAAAAAGTAAAAACTAAGAAAGTCATCGTCTATCTTAGTTTTCATGTCATCAATGTAAAGACTTGCGACAGTGATACAAGTTTAGCTCACCTAGGATTTAGTCAGTCACCACTGTAACTTGCAATCCTGCACTATTGACCAATTCAGCAAAGTTAGGGAAGCTGGTATTGACCGTCTCAGTACCATGAATGGTAATCGTATCACTTGCGCGCAAACTTGCCACAGTAAAACTCATGGCAATACGATGATCATGGTGACATTCAATCTCACCACCGCCAAACACCTGTGCCACATCACCGCGACCTTCAATTTCAATGCCATCATCGAGTACAGTACAGGCAATTCCTAAGGTTTTTAGCCCATCTGCCATGACTTGAATACGGTCAGATTCTTTAACGCGCAGTTCAGCTGCTCCATGTAGCACGGTTTTACCCGTGGCACAACTTGCTGCCACAAATAGCACAGGGAACTCATCAATGGCGAGCGGCACCAAGTGCTCAGGAATCTCAATACCTTGCAATTTTGAAGATTTCACCACGATATCGGCAACTGGCTCACCGCCAACGGTGGTTTCATTGGTCAATGTCAAATCAGCGCCCATCAGCTTTAGGATATCAATCACCCCGGTGCGCGTGGGATTGATGCCCACTTTGTTGATGGTCACATTGCCTTGTTGGGCGATGGCACCTGCCACCATAAAAAATGCCGCGGATGAAATATCAGCAGGCACTGCGATATCACACGCCGTTAATTCGCCGCCCCCTGTCACACTAATTTGATTGCCATTGTGCACTTTTGACACTGTTACAGGATAACCAAATGCCGTCAGCATGCGCTCGGTATGATCGCGCGTCACTTCTGGCTCAATCACCGTGGTAGTACCTTGTGCCCATAGCCCTGCTAACAGCAAACACGATTTCACCTGTGCTGATGCCATCGGCATTTCATAGCGGATACCTGTTAAAGTTTGATTACCGGTGATGCTAATCGGCGGTGTGCCTTTTTCGCCCGTGGTTTGGATTTTGGCACCCATATCACGCAGAGGCTTGGCGACCCGTTCCATGGGACGTTTGGATAAACTCGGGTCGCCCGTCATCACCGAATCAAATTTTTGTGCTGATAAAATACCTGATAACAAGCGCATACTGGTGCCTGAATTACCCATGTATAGCGGATCATGCGAGGGTTTTAACCCATGTAATCCAACCCCATGAATCACTACCCTGCCTTGGTTTGGACCTTCAATCACTACGCCCATATCGCGAAAGGCCTGCAAGGTAGCGAGTGCGTCTTCACCTTCCAAAAACCCTGTCACCGTGGTGGTGCCTTTGGCTAACGAACCAAACATAATCGAACGGTGAGAGATAGACTTGTCACCTGCGACGGTGTGACTGCCTTCAAATTGTTGCGCGGGGGCGATAACGTAAGTTTGCTTCATGGCTTGTTTTTCCAAATAAGGCGTTTTATTTAACATATGTCCAAAATGTTGTCGGGCGGCTTGGGCTTGGGTTAATATACCCAGCATCTGCTCAGAATCATTGGTTTCAATAATTGCTTTCAACTGGCTTAATTGCTCACTAAATTCATCAATGGCATCGAGGAGCGCGGTTTTATTGGCATAAAAAATATCATGCCACATGGTTGGGTCGCTGGCGGCGATACGGGTAAAATCCCGAAAGCCACCCGCCGCGAAACGAAAAATATCCATATTGTCGTTGTGATTGGCTAGTTGAGCAACTAGATTGTAGGCGAGCAAGTGGGGTAAATGACTGGTACGCGCGAGCACCTTATCATGATAATCCGCTGGCATGGTTACCACTTCTGCGCCAGTCTGCGCCCATAGTGCAATCACTTTTTTAATGGCTTGTTTGCTAGTGGTATCTAGCGGCGTTAAGATAATTTTATGGTTATCAAATAGTTTGGCATTACGCGCATCAATCCCTGATTTTTCTGCGCCGGCAATCGGATGGGCGGGCACAAAACCTTTTGGCATATCCTCACCAAACACCGCGCTGGCGTCTGCAATAATATTGCCTTTGGTACTGCCCACATCCATGATAATGGTTTTATCGGTAATGATGGGTTTGATTTGCTCAAAAATCTTTTTGACCGCCTGTACCGGCGTGGCTATCACTACCAAGTCTGACCCCTGCACCGCAAGTGCAGCATCATCAAATCCTGCATCAAGCAGTCCGTAGTTGATACCTTTGTCAATGGTTGCTTGTGAACGGCTGACCGCCACAATTGATTTGGCCAATTTTTTATCACGCATGGCTTGTGCCAAACTTGCGCCGATGAGCCCTAGCCCAATAAAACATACTTTTTCAAACATTTAACTTACCGATTTTTTATAATTTGCTAAAAAGACTGCGAGCGCAATCAAAATCCCACCCAAAATAGTGCTGATGGTGATTGTTTCACCCAATAAAACCACACCCAACAATACCGCAATGAAGGGAATAAAATAAATATACAGCGAGGTTTTTACCACACCCAAATGCTTATTGGCATTGGTCCACAACACAAAACACAAAGCGGAAGCGATACCCCCTAAAAACAGCAAATTTGCCAGATTGATGGGCGTAAACGCGTGAAGGTTGATAAAGGCTTCACCTGTCGCAACCATATACAGCGACGCGGTGATTATGCCATACAAAAACACTTTACGCATGCGTACCATCGGGTTGAGCGCATCTTTAATGGCACTGTTAGCAAACCCAAACAACGACCACGCCAACCCACTTAATATTGCCAAAATATTACCCAGCATGCCATTGGTTAAACTCATCGGCTGATTCGCCAATACCAACGCCACGCCAACCAATGCCATCACACAGGCAATCAACAGCAACTTGCTAAAAGCATGCGTTTTAATGATAAAACTGGCAATCAGCACCGTAAACAAAGGGGATGCTGTGACTAACAGCGCTGCATTACTGCTATAGGTATATAGCAACGCAGTGTTTTCTAGCAAAAAATACAAGGTGATACCGCACAGCCCCGACAAAAAATATAACACTTCGTTTTTTATACTGCTAAAGGTTTGCAGTCTAGGTGACATGGCAAACAATAACCCATAGGCAAATACCGACCGATACAGCAAAATCTGAATGGGTGACATATCCGCCAGCAGCACCTTGGTGCTTGCTAATGTTGTTCCCCAAACGATGACAACAAATAACGCTAAAAAATGCCAAAATACTTCACGATTTTTTTCTAACCTTTTTTCTAACATTGGCTTAGCTCAATACCTGCGCCAACGTATCTAAAAAACGGTTAATTTCTTCAGGTAAACCCACACTCACGCGTATCCAGGCTGGCAGACCGTACCCAACCATCGGTCGCACTACCACGCCTTGCTCAATCAAAGTTTGGTAGATATCCATGCCATCGCCGACATTAACCATCACAAAATTGGTAGCCGATTTGACATAGACGACACCTAAGCTGTCCAAGCCATCATACAAGGCTTGTTTTTGCTCATGGTTAAACGCCAAATATTGGTTAATAAAATGTTGGTCTTTAATTGCGGCTGTGGCGGCGGCATGCGCCAATGTACTGGTATTAAACGACTGGCGCGTATAATTTAAAATCTCGGCAATGCTTGCGCTGCTTACTGCATAACCAATGCGCAGTGCTGCCAGTCCATAAGCTTTGGAAAAGCTACGTAGCACAATGACATTGTCATACTCTTGGGTCAAATCTACACAGCTGAGCGTTGGCACAAATTCGATGTAAGCCTCATCAATCACCACCAATACCTCTGATGGCACTTTTTTGATGAATTTAATCAGATCATCTTTAGCGAGCACGGTGCCTGTGGGGTTGTTGGGATTGGTGATAATCACCATTTTACAATTGGCGGTTTGATTGATGGTCTCAAGCATCGCAGGCAAATCATGAGTAAAATTTTTGGCAGCAACTTGTTGGGTTCGCTCATTGATACCCAAAGACGCCAATTCATAATCCGAAAACGCGTATTGAGAATACACGATCACATCATCGCCATCGGCAAAGCTTGCGGTAATGTTATTGAGTAACTCATTAGAGCCATTACCCAACACAATTTGTTTTGTCTCGCAGCCCAAAAAATCGGCTAACGCCTGTTTAAGCCCCTGCCCTGCACCATCGGGATAACGCGATAATTCCCCCAGTTTTGACGTGATTGCCAAGATCACGTGTGGCGAGCAGCCCGTTGGGTTTTCATTACTCGCCAATTTGACGATGTCACCCAAGCCATACTCACGGGTCAGCTCTTCATTGGACTTATCCATTTCATAAGCTTTTAACTGCTCAATACTGTGATTGACCGATTGGATCGTCATATCAAAACCTTTAGTTGATGATTGATACTGATAAAATTTTATTGCCAAAAACGGTTAAATCACCGCTTTTGGATAAGCACCTAGTACCCGTAAATCTTTGACTTGCGGACGAATCTCAGCGAGGGCGGCCTGCATATTGGCATCGTCAATATGACCAAGCATATCAATAAAGAACACATAAGCCCATTTGTTTGGACGCTCTGGGCGGGTTTCGATACTGGTCATTGACACCCCATGTTTTGCCAGTGGCTGCAATATTTGAATCAGCGCGCCCGCCTGATCTTTGGCTGCCACTAAAATCGAGGTTTTATCTTGACCTGACGGCGCTACTGCTTCGCGGCCAATGATTAAAAAACGTGTGGTATTGGACGGGGTATCTTCGATATTTTCAAATAGTTTGTGCAAATTATATTCGCTTGCTGCCACTTCACCTGCAATGGCGGCTGAGTGCCACTCATTTTTGATACGCCGCGCCGCTTCACCATTGCTAGAAACTGCCACACGCTCGACATTGGGATAATGGGTATCTAACCATTGGCGGCATTGGGCAAGCGCTTGGCTGTGGGCATAAATTTTTGAAATCGCGCCCACTTTGGTATGCTCACCCACCAAAAACTGATGATGCACCGGTAATTCCACCTCGCCAATGATTTTCAGATCGGAGGATAAAAAACCATCAAGCGTATGGTTGACCACGCCTTCTGACGAATTTTCCACAGGGACGACGCCATACATCGCAGAGCCGGCTTCGACTTCACGAAACACATCAGCAATGGTCGATAGCGGCACTGTCGTGGCGGCTTTACCAAAATGCTTCAGCGCTGCCATGTGGGTAAAGGTACCTGCAGGACCCAGATAAGCAATTTTTTGTGGGGCTTCTAAGTCTAAACACACTGACATAATTTCGCGGAATAAACGTGCCATTTTATCGGCAGGGAGTGGACCCTCATTACGCGCCATCACTTTTTTTAGCACCTGTGCTTCCCGCTCTGGGCGATAAAAAATCGGATTGTCCTCTTGCGTCTTTTTGGCTTTGGCTACTTGCACCGCATAGCCTGCTCGCTCGTTGATTAATCGCTGGATTTTTTCATCCACTTCATCAATTTTTTGGCGAAGTCCCATTAATTCATCATTGCTCATCGTTTGTTCATTCATAAAATTACAACTCAACAGTCAACACTGACCTGCGCGATAGGATTGAGGGTCATAAATTACAGGCAGTCTAGCTTGAAATATACCTTGAAATATACAAAGTTACCAAATGGCTTTATAGCAGAAATTGCCTAATACTAGCACAAATCACGCCTGTTAATCGAGTTTCGCTCGGCGCTTTTTCATCACAATTATTGATATAGACACAATATTTTTGGCATACCCTAAAAAAAATTGGTTTTTTCTGCCTGCCGCTTAACAAATACTTGCAAAATAGAAAAAAAACTAGCGATTGTCACAATGTTTGTGATAGCTTTTAACATAGGTTAAACAACATTGAATGAAACCATACTATTTTGTCCGCGATAAGTTATCAGAGACATGCAGCAATTTGACATTTAGGAAAGTACATGACTAGCAGCTTAAACCAACTAAAAATGATGACAACCATTGTGGCAGATACTGGGGATTTGCAAGCGATTGCCCGCTTAAAACCAGTCGATGCGACCACCAACCCAAGCTTGATTACGAAAGCATTGTCAGCGCCACAAATGCAGCCTATTTTAATTGAGACCTTAAAAAAATACCCCAATGATATCGATGCGGTGATTGATGAGCTCACCATTTATATCGGCACCGAAATTTTAAAACTGATTGATGGTCGTGTTTCCACTGAAGTGGATGCAAGGTTGTCTTACGATACCGATGGCACAATTGTCAAAGCGCAGCAATTTATCAAAGCGTATGAAGCCGCTGGGATTGATAAAAAACGCGTACTCATCAAAATCGCTGGCACCTGGGAAGGCATCCAAGCCGCCAAAGCGCTAGAGCAACAAGGCATCCATTGTAATGTGACGCTACTATTTGGCTTGCACCAAGCCAAAGCCTGTGCCGATGCCGATGTTACCTTAATCTCGCCATTTGTCGGACGGATTTTGGATTGGCAGAAAAAAGACGAAGGACTCGATAGCATCGAAATCAGCCGTGATAAAGGCGTGAGCTCAGTCAAAACTATCTATCATTACTTCAAACAGCATGGCTACACCACCCAAATCATGGGCGCGAGTTTTCGTAGCATTGAGCAAATATTAGCTTTGGCAGGTTGTGACTTATTAACGATTGCGCCTGATTTGCTAGACCAACTTGCCACGATGGACGTCAAAGTCGAGCGTCAGCTATTTCCCGATATGCAATTTGTTGACCTCAAAAAACAAACCCTCGATGAGACCCAATTTGCTGAGCAACATGCGCTTGATCCTATCAGCCAAGAATTATTATCTGCTGGTATTGAAGGCTTTATCCAAGCTAGAGAAGCGTTAGAGCAAACCTTGAGAGGCTTGGTTAACTAAGTGTTGTTAATTAAAGCTTTATTCATTAAAACTTTAATGGACGAAGCTTGGTTCATTAAATTTTCATTAGCGGCTAATCATGTCCTTTAGTCATGATTAGCCCCATGCCACCCCACTAGCCTTTAGCTTGTAACACCGTATAAAGTGGTATAGCAAGCGGTTGATGCAAGTCCACCAAATCAAGCAATACAAGTGCGCCTAGCACCTGATGCCCTGCGGCTTCACAAAGTCCTACCGCAGCGCTCAAGGTACCGCCTGTCGCCAATATGTCGTCCACCAACAATACATTCGCGGGCGCAAGTCCCGCCTGCATCTCTAAAGTATCACTGCCATACTCGAGCGCATAGCTTTTACTCGCCACAGGCGGTGGCAGCTTACCTTCTTTGCGTATCAATACCATGCCTTTGCCTGTTCGACCTGCCAACAGGCTAGCAAAAATAAACCCCCGCGCTTCAATGGCGCCAAAGCAATCAACCGCCTCAAATACTGGCTGTGGTATCGCTGCCAGTAACGCATCGATTACCGCATTGACGTGAGCGCGCAATAATGGCGTGATATCATAAAACTCAATGCCTTGTTTGGGAAAATCAGGTACCACTCTGATGATTTGCCAAAATGAGTGGGGTGAATCAAGGGTGATAGTCGATTGCATAGGATTGACCCAGTTAAGTAAAAATTAAGTGTTAAGTAAAAATTAAGTAAAAAATTGCTAAAGCGTGCCTTATTTTAGCAATTTTTTCATGCTGAGCCAATCAAGGTCATGGATGGCGTTAAGCCATTACTTTAGCCATGATTAATAGGCTGTGATTGGGCGAACTGATTTAAAGATTTGCAGTATGAGGTTGAATGTTGCCTGTCATTGGCTTGCTTGTTTCAGTGCATACTTGTAAACTATCGCAAGTTAAATTTTTAGGGGATTGCGTGAGTTTTGCATGGTTAACATACTGCTCGGCATTGTAATTGCAATTTTTATCCTTATCTTCAATAGCAAAAGTTACCACTAATATAGGGAAAGTTATCAATGAAAAAATATCAATGTATCGTGTGTGGTTGGGTGTATGATGAGGCACTGGGCTGCCCAGAAGAAGGCATCCTTCCGGGTACACGCTGGGAAGATATTCCCGAAGACTGGACTTGCCCTGAATGTGGGGTTGGTAAAGTGGACTTTGAAATGATTGAACTATAGGGTTTTATCATGCAATCAACTAACAATGCCGATAGTGCGAGTGTCGATAGTGCCAGTGACAATAGCGCAAGTTTAGACAGTATCAGTTCAAATGATGCGCCTATTGCGCAACTGCCAAATACACAACCACAACCTGTGATTATTATTGGTTCAGGCATGGCCGGCTATACGCTAGCGCGTGAGCTCAGAAAGCTAACGACTAGCTTGCCTATCGTCATGGTGTGTCAAGACAGTGGTGATAGCTACGCTAAGCCAACCTTATCAAATGCCTATGCGCAAAACAAACTTGCCGATAGCATCGCCAATGCTAGCGGGGCAAAAATGGCAGAAACGTTAAACTTGACCCTATTAAATTTTCATCAAGTCACTGATATTAATGCCGCTGAACAAGTTATTGTGGTTCGCTCGTTAGTCAATCAAGCGTCTCAAACAACGCTTGCTTATCGAGATTTGGTATTGGCGACAGGCGCGCATTCTAGACTGTTACCCAATCTAGCTGTCAATCATCAAACCATTTTTGCTGTCAATCATTTAGATGAGTACAAAAGCTTTCAGCAGCGCCTAAACACCCTGAAATCTCAAAAATCAGCGCCGGTTAAGGTAGCGATTATTGGTGCAGGGTTGATTGGTTGTGAATTTGCCAATGATTTGATTGGTCAAAATACAGATAACCAGATCGCTGACATCACAGTAGCTCTCTTTGATAAAGCAGCACTCCCACTGGCTCAGCAGCTCCCTAGCGAGGCGGGTATCATGCTACAAGACGCTCTGACTCAGTCAGGGGTGACATTTTACTTAGGCACTGATATCACCAGTATCACGACAAACGTTAATACAAATATTGACACAAACGATAATGCAACCGTGACCATCTCGTTTGACAGGGACAACCAATCACAAACCTTTGAGGCGGATATTGTTTTGATAGCGATTGGTTTGGTGGCTAATACTGACCTTGCCGCATCAGCGAACATTGCCATAGCATCGTCACAGCACATCAATCCTACAATAACCCATTTACCAAGAACCGTGCAGCAAGGCATCAAGGTCGATGCCTATCTAGCCACATCGGCAAAGCATATTTATGCCGTTGGCGATTGTGCCAACGTGATGGGTAGCTACATGCCCTATGTCATGCCATTGATGAACCAAGCCAAAGCCTTGGCAAAAACCTTGGCTGACCCTAACATGGCACCGACCAAAGTGGCGTATCCTGCCATGCCAGTGGCTATCAAAACACCTAGTTTGCCTTTGGTGGTATTACCTGTATCAGGGCAGTACAGTGACGATCAACTGGATTGGCAAACGACCCAAACCACTGATGGCATGGTCATGACCGCTCATCCAAAAGATGATCCTCATAGCATTTTAGGGTTTGTATTAGCCGGTAAAGAAGCAGCAAAACAGCGCTTAACGTTAACCAAGCAAGTGGCGGATTGGCTGTCTTAGTAACTATCTTAGTTGCCACGCTCATGCAACGGGTCATCTATTGCGGCAAGTTCATTCAACACCCCACTAGCAGATTGATATTTTTGGAATAACTTATGGATTTAGCCAAATTTAATTTTGAACCCTCAGTGATTACGGACTTTATGCAAAGTGCCATCATTGATATTGGTGATGAATTACAACTGTGTGTTGAAGTTGGTGGCAATCCTGATCATCCGCCCTTGCTGCTGATCATGGGCCTAGGCTCGCAGTTGGTGTTTTGGCCCGATAGTTTTGTCAAAGGCTTGATTGACGCAGGCTTTTTTGTGATTCGTTTTGACAATCGTGATATCGGGCTATCATCAAAAATCGCCCGCCCCTTCCCCCGTTTTCCCGTCAACAATGTCAAAATGATGCTGCGTATGCAAGTGGGTTTGACGAACCGTCATTTTCCTGTGGCGTATAACTTATTTGACATGGTCGAAGATACCCGCCGCTTGCTTGATAAGTTAGCGTTGAACAATGTGTATGTGGTGGGGGCATCTATGGGCGGGATGATTGCGCAAATTTTGGCTGCCAAATACCCAAAACGCGTGTCGACACTGGGTCTCATGTTTACCAGTAACAACAAGCCATTTTTACCACCCACCAAGCCAAAGCAGTTGCAAACCCTACTGTCACATCCCAAAACCACCCAAATTGATGACGTGGTCGCATACGGCGTGTGGTGTATGCAGCGTATCGGCTCGCCCAATCATGTGGATGAAGAGGAAGTAGAACGGCTCATTCGCTTGCGGTTTGAACGTAGTTATTACCCACGTGGCGCGCTTCAGCAGCTGCAAGCAATATTAGCCACTGGCTCTATTGTTAAATTCGACCAAAAAATCAAACAGCCGACCATTATCATTCATGGGGAAAAAGATGGGCTGGTGCCATCGGCGCATGGTCGGGCGATTGCCAAAGCGATTGCGCACAGTGAGTTTCATTTGATTAAAGACATGGGACATGATTTGGCAAAACCCTTTATCCCTACGATTGTCAAACTGCTAGCCGATCATTATGTGAAGCATGCTTAAGTCGCTAATTTAATAACCGCCACAATACAAACACCACAGCAATGACATAGAAAATCGGCGCAAGCCAGCTACTGATTTGCCAGACGGCATGACTGGCAATCATTTGCGCGATAAACAACGACCCCACAAACCCAAGCAGCGCCAGCCAATCCTGCTGACGACTTTTGAGCATATCTGAGCGAATTTGCTGTATTTCACGCAGCTGCTGATCTTGGTGACCTCCCAGATTTGACAGACTTTGCAAACTGTTATCCAGCAACTGTGGCATATCATTGAGACTCAGTAACAGTTCAGGTAATTGCTTGCGTAGCTCACCAATTTTTTGCATCGGGTCAAATTGCTGCTTCACCCAACCTGTCAAAATCGGTTTGGCGAGCGACCAGATATCAAGCTCAGGGTATAAATCCCGTCCTAAACCTTCCACATGCACTAGCGTTTTAAGCAGTAGCATTAATTGCGGCGGTATGTCCAAATGATAGCGACGCGCAATATCAAGCACCGACATGAGCACGCCTGCAAAATCAATGTCGTTGATTGGCTTACTAATCATCGGTGACACGGTGCGGCGCATATCGCGCATGAGGGCGTACTTATCGGTATTGGGTGGAATCCAGCCTGCCCGCGCAATAATATCCACTAGACCGGTAAAGTTATTGTTCATTACCGATAATAAAAGCCTCGCCACAATCATTTGGTCAGCTTTAGATAACTCGCCCACGATTGAGCAATCAAGGGCGATGTAGCGGGGATTGGGATTTGGGGTATCGGCTGGCAGCGTTTCAACAAACACATTGCCTGGGTGCATATCGGCATGAAAAAAGTTATCCCGAAATACTTGGGTGAAAAAAATCGTTAATCCTTTTGCCGCAAGTGCCGCCCTATCATATCCAAGCGCATCAAATATTTGGGTTTGCGAAATCGGCACCCCAACAATGCGTTCCATAATCATGATGTTTTTGCTCGCTTGATACACTTCAGGCACATACATCATCGATGAACCCAAAAAGTTGTTACGCATTTGGGTGGTATTGGCAGCTTCAAGGGTTAAATCAAGCTCATTGAGCAAGACTTGCCGATAATCTTCAACGATATCGATAATATGTACGGCACGCGCCGCTTCAATCCGTGCTGACGCCCACCCTGCCAAATCGCGCAATAATTCAAAATCTTCAATAATCTGTTCACGAATGGTTGGGCGAACTACTTTGACTACCACTTCACGCCCATCATGCAGGCGTGCGGTGTGCACTTGGGCGATAGATGCCGCCGCTAACGGTGTGCCATCAAATCTAGCAAATAGCTGATTGATAGTTTGCCCCAAACCGCCTTTTTTTGTCGATTGTTCAATTTGCTCGATAACCGTATCGACACTAAAGGGTTTCACCCTGTCTTGCAGATGCACCAACTGCTCAATAATCTCAGGGGTGACCAAATCACGACGGGTGGAAAGCAGCTGCCCTAATTTTAAAAACAGCGTGCCCATTTCTTCAAGCGCCAGCCTAACCCCGTCTGGATGGGGTTTTTGAAAATAGCTGGCAGGGTGCATACGGATAAGTTTGGCAATGGGCTCAAGCTGCGGCGTCTCTTCAATAGGTAGATGCGTATCAACACGATAATGAGCGGCAATGCGCCACAGTTGTAAAAGACGTTTGCGATGATTTAGTAACACGTTGGCAACTCGTTAGAAAGCTTATCAATGGTGGGAATTCTAGCATGATATAAGCAATTTTTTAATGGTTAAAAAAAAGACGGGGATTTAACCCGTCATTTTAATTGTGCAAAAGCGAATTTTGCAATAAATTTACTTTTGCAATCTACTTTTCCAATTTATTGTTTCATTAAAGCCGCTTGCTGTTGCTTGATGGCATCGAGTCTGGCTTGTTCACGTTCAACATCCGCCCGCAGTTTTAGCAGCTGTTGTTTTAACTCATTGCTTGCATTGGCATCAATACTTGCATCGTTGGTTTTCCACTCTCTGATATTGGTAATATCGGCAAACATCTCTTTGGCAGGTGCAGCGATTGTGCCTTTTAGGTTGGATAACAGATTAGACAGTTGACTTGCCATCGGCAGGCCAATCAGCGGTTGCAGTTTACCAATGATATCAGGGTCAAACCCAGCGACTAACTGTTTGACTTGCATCAGCACTTTATAATCGCCCTCAATCGGCAGATTGCCTTGTGGGTCACCCATCAAATTGAGCAAATGCACAGGATTGTCCACTTTGACAATACAATCAGGTTTGCTTACCACGGCACTACCCTTAGGTTCAAAAACATCAACCGTCACAGGTTCAAAGCGGATATGGTCGTCATTAAAAATCGTATCAAATTCAATGGCGGGCTCTGCCATCACTAGGCGCAAAACTTTACCCGATAACGGTTGTAACCCTGTTTGGGTGATGGGGTCAGTGGCAATCGCTAGATTAACCACTTTTTCAATGCCTGCGAGTAGTAATACAATAAACATCTGATTCTCTTTTAGTATATAAATTTCAGTGAGCTATTATATTTTTCGCCATCAGTTACTTTTTAAACCCACGATGTACCGCCACGATACCGCCTGTTAAGTTGTTATAGTCACAATTGACAAAGCCTGCGTCTTCCATCATGCCTTTTAGGGTGCGTTGGTCTGGATGCATACGGATAGACTCTGCCAAATACTGATAACTTTCGCTGTCATTCGCCACCAATTTACCCATGAGTGGCAATGCGGTAAACGAGTACAAATCATAGACTTTACCAAATGGCTCAAACACCGGTTTTGAAAATTCCAAAATCAGCAAGCGACCACCTTTTTTGAGCACCCGATACATCGAGCGCAGTGCCGCGTCTTTGTCGGTGACGTTGCGTAGCCCAAAGCTGATGGTCACCAAATCAAAACTTTCATCATCAAATGGTGCAAGCGTCTCAGCATTGGCTAGTACAAAGTCGACGTTACTACAGCCTGCATTGAGCAGACGCTCACGACCGACCTCTAGCATCGCTTCATTGATATCGGACAATACCACATGACCTGTGCGACCCACCTCTTTACTAAAGGCTTTTGCCAAGTCACCTGTGCCGCCTGCGATATCTAATACCCGTTGACCTGCACGCACGCCCGTTAGACTTATGGCATAGCGTTTCCACAGACGATGAATACCCAGTGACATTAAATCATTCATGATGTCGTATTTTTTGGCAACAGAGGTAAACACTTCTGCTACTTTTTCTTGTTTTTCAGCTTTTTTGACGGTTTTGTAGCCAAAATGGGTTTCTTCATTGCCATCGGTAGCTTCGGTATGCGGATTGTCAATAGCTGACTTATCAAAACCGCTAACTGATTGCGCTGACGACTCATTGGGGATAGCGGTTGCAGGGCGAGTGAGCTGCTGACCTTGGGGCACGGATTCTGGCAAATCAGCTGTGCCAGTAAATTCACGGTTGATGGTGGTGTCAGCTGTCAGTGACTGTTGTACTTGGCTATTGAGCTTGTCATTGGCTTGGAGGCTGTCTTTTACCAAGCTGTCTTGGATTGAATTATGGTTATTGTCGTTCATGTGGTTTCCTAGTGAGGTCATCGCCAATCAAAACTTGGCAAAGTTAAAAGCGCAAAGTTGGTGCAAATTTTTTTCTATTTTATCATTAAACATCAAAAGGATGTTCTTTGCCAGCATGCACATTGGTAATGATTTGCAACTCTTTTTCACAAAATGGCTCAATAAATGCGCCAATACTTTTAATCGGTTTGATGGCAGCAAAACCTTCAGCGATAAAGTCATATAACGGCTGAAAGCCTTTTTTGTACGCTGTGCCTTTGGCGAGTGAAAATGCTTTTTGTAAGATAAATGATTTAAGATATTTATCCGTGCGATAGCACATTTGCTTGAGGTCAGCCATCTGCTGGCGTCTTGCCGACTCTGCATTCACGGACCGATAGGCTTTAATCATGGATGGCTCATCCACGGATAAATGATTTTCTTGTAAATACTGAGCAAGCTGCAGATCAAGCTTAATGGCGTTAATCGCTTCGATGATACCGGCTGCCCCTGTGCTCACGGCATTGGCAGGGATAAATTTTTCTAATTTTTCAGCCTTTTGCACCATGCGCTCTAGCTGTTCAGCGAGCACATTGAATTTTTCGCCCCCATATAGTTGGTCAATTAAAAATTCCCCCATGGCTTGGTTGTTGGCGCTGGCAAATAACGCTTGGTGGGTTTTATGAATACGACCGCGTTGCCAGGCTTGTACTTCACTGAGTTTTTGCGCTAACTGGGTATCGCTGTGGTATGGAAGGGCGCGAAATTGTTTTAAATCTTGTTCTAATTGGCTTAAGCTGCTCATAGGGCCTCGATTTTTTTGCAAAATTTTTAAATTCAAAACAGAGAAACTGCAGTTTATCTATTTTATAAACCCACAGTAAAATGAAGTTTTGTGACGCATTACCTTAATGTAAATCCAGCAAAAATACAAATCGTAAATTGTTCACCGGTAGGATAACTGCTATCTTTTAAAAAAATGAAGCGGTCATTAGCAAAATTTCGGGTATTTCCCTAAGAAGGTCGTATGCCAACGCAAAATAGCAACAGTTTAGATAATAGCTTAGATAACAACTTGAATAATAATACAGCCGCGTCTGCACCCACTAATAACACTGCCAAATCTGCCAAAACCGATAACGCTCACAAAACGCCACCTGCGACGCTTGAGGCACAATTAAGTTTTGACTTAATTACCGAGCAAACCACCCTACGCGAGCAACGGGCTGGCAAAAACTCGCGCGGGTTACTAATCTTGGTGAATGGTATGGAAAATTCGGGCAAAGGCGAAGCGGTCAAAGCGCTAACCGAATGGATGGACGCACGCTATATCAAGGTTCACGCCACTATGGGACAGCATCCCAGCCGCTACCAACCGATTTGGCAGCGTCACACATGGCAACTGCCTAGAAAGGGTGAAATTGCCGTGTATTTTGGCAACTGGTACGCTGACTTGATTCGTTATGTGTTTGACTGTGGCGATGATATAGATGAACAGCGCTTACAGCAAATGATTGAAGATATTGAGGCGTTTGAACAAGATTTGGTCAATAACAACACCGATATCGTCAAATGCTGGTTTTGGGTCGATAACAAAACCCTAAAAAAACGCTTGACCGATGAAGAGCCTGACCCTGAACAGTTGTACCATTTAGATTGGTTTCGAAAAAAAGACGTGAAACGTTTCAAACGCTTTAGCAGCAAGCTGATGCGCTTACAATCAAGCTGGCACCACATAGATGGACAAGATATCGATGCCTCAAATATCCAATTTGCGAATGTTGTATTAGCAGCGCTGCAAACCATGAACCAACTAGCTGCAGCCAATGATGCCCAAGACAACCCGCAAAAAGCCGACAAATCAGCTAACCCTAAAACGGACAAAAATCCTGTTAAACCCACCTCACTGCCTTTTAAACCAACCCATCTGATTGATGAGTTGGTTAGCGTCGAATCCCACGCATTAGAAAAAGCAGATTATAAAAAACAACTACATAGCAAACAACATATACTCGCTGAACTGATTCGTGAGCGAGGTCAGCGCCATATCATCTTTGTCTTTGAAGGTATGGATGCCGCAGGCAAAGGCGGTGCGATACGCCGCATCATTGCCCCACTCGACCCGCGTGAATTTACCATCCACGCTATCTCCGCACCGACCGAAGATGAATTAAAACACGCCTATCTGTGGCGTTTTTGGACGCGCCTGCCCCATGATGAAATGGCAGATGTGGATATAGCGTATTTATCGCAAAAATTCAAACGCAATAAATGCGTCGCCTTACTCAAACAACGCCTGCATAATAGCCGAGTGACCATTTTTGACCGTAGTTGGTATGGTCGTGTACTCGTTGAACGTATTGAGGGCTTTGCAAAAGCGGCAGACTGGCAACGTGCTTATGGCGAAATCAATCGCTTTGAAAACGACTTGGTACAGAGCAACGCCATTGTGGTCAAGTTTTGGCTCGCTATCAGTGAACAAGAAGAACTTAAACGCTTTAAAGCGCGTGAAGAGACGCCCAATAAACAGTTTAAAATTACCGATGATGATTGGCGTAACCGTGCCAAATGGCATGAGTACGTGCAAGCCGCTTCCGACATGATTCATTTAACCCACCATAAAAAGCGCCCGTGGTATGTGATTGCCACCGATGATAAATATACCGCAAGACTCAAAATCCTTGACGCTATTATTTCGGAACTATCTAAGAATTTATAACACGTTATCTAAAAATTTATAAACTGTTCACAGTCTGCCTTTTTACTATTTTGCTATATCTTAAAACTGTCTACCCAACTTGATGAAAGATAATGATTTTGGTGGACAGTTCCCCTATAATATCGTGTTTGATTTGATTATTTAGCCTGATTAGTTATCCTTAATAAATCCATCTAAACTGCAAGTGAGCAATATGGAATCTTTACGCAATTTTTTGAAAGGTTGGATGGGCAAAGCCTTGCTCGTTCTTTTTTTACTTCCTTTAGCCATCACGGGGTTTGAGTCAATTGTCCGTAGCGGAGATGACCCCAATGCTGTCGCCAAAGTTGCAGAGTTAAATATCGATAATGCTACCTTGCAAACCATGATTAACAATCGCCGCGAAACCTTGCTTGAGCAAGTGAATGGCGATGCAAGCCTACTTAATAGCGATAAATTACGTGAGCAGATGCTGAACAATTTGATTGACCGTTATTTGATTATCAACCAAGCCAACCAGCTTGGTTTTACGGTATCGGACGCCACCATCACCCAAATGTTGATGGCTGAAAAAACCTTCCAAGACGCCAGCGGAAAATTTTCTAACGAGTTGTTTGCTAGCTATTTAACCAGTCGCGGCATGACCAAAGAACAATTATTTGATTCGGTTCGTCAAGACTTGTTAGTGACTGCCTTTAGCCGCGGTATCATTAATACAGGGATTTTTGCGCAAGGGAGTATTGATAAACTTATGTCAATGCAGTCTGAGTCTCGCCCTGTGCAAGTGCTGCGTTTGGACTGGCACAGCTTTGCGCCGCAGGTGCAAGTGACGCCGCAAGAGATTGCAAGTTACTATCAAAAAAATCAAGCGACACTTAAATCTAGTGATATGGTGGATTTAACTTATTTAGAACTCAATAAAAACAACCTGCCTGTTGCTGCCCCAACAGCTCAGGAATTGCAGCAACAGTATCAAAGCTATTTGAAAAATAGCAACAACCAGACCGAATACGAATTGGCAATGATTTTGATGAATGGCGGTCAAGCACAAGCCACCTTAACCTCATTAAAAAGTAAACTTGATGCCAATCAAGCGGATTTTGCGGCGCTTGCCAAACAGTACTCGCAAGATGAAGGCAGTAAAAACGATGGCGGCAACATCGGTCCGATTACCCAATCGATGTTCCCCAATGATTATGACACCATCATGACCCAAATCAAGACCTTAAAAGTCGGTCAAGTCACGAGCCCCATCAAAACCAACTATGGCTATCATTTATTCAAATTGGTAAAAATCAATGGTCAAACTCCACCAACCATTGAAAGCTTGACGCCTGTGTTAACCGAACAAATTATGGCGCAAAAGCGTGAAGCCGCCTATCAAGATTTGATTGGTAAAATCAATAATGACGCAGTTGCTGGCGCTACTATCACCGAGCTTGCCAATCGCTATAAATTAACCGCCAAATCGATTAAAAATTATCCTAAAACCAATAACTCGTCTGCACTGAGTCAACCTGCTATTGTAGCGGCAGCATTTGAGCCACTGGCGCTGCAAGAAGGCAGTGTATCAGTCGGCATAGATGTCTCTGATAAAGTGGTATGGTTACAATCAACCAATCACCGCACTAGCAAACTCATGACACAAGCAGAAGCCGAGCCGGTTATTAAAGCCAAACTTATTGAAGAGAAAGCAAAAAGTTTAGCAGTGGCAGAGGCCAATGCCATCGCTGCCAAAGTCAAACAATCCAATTCAATTGCGGCGGCGGGTGCCCCATTCCAAGATTTGGGGATTGTGACTCGTCAAGACAGCAAACTCAGCGATGACGAGCGTGGTGTGGCATTTAGTCAACCTGCTGTTAACAATCAACTAGCGGTCATGACGCGGCCTACTGTATCGGGTGCAAGCGTGATTGTTGGTGGTGTTATCACCAATGATAACGCGCAAATCACACCGCAAGTCAAACAACAGACTGCCCAAATCGTGCGCGAAAATATCGGTCAGTCTCAGTTTGAGGATTATTTAGCATACCTAAAATCCATCACTGAGGTTACGGTTAAACCGCAGACTGCTGCGCCATAATATGCTGTGAATACATATGCGCTGAATGAGTCAGCGCCTTGCTCTAGCAATAACGAGTGTTTAGCGATACGTAGCGCCATAAAAAAGGCTTACTAACCATGATTAGTAAGCCTTTTTTTATCGGTTGGTATTAATGATTTTCAGAGGCGTGATTGATGGTATATTTTGGAATTTCAATCGTCAAATCTTGATCTTCAATGATAACTTGGCAAGACAGTCTTGAATCTGGCTCTAGCCCCCAAGCACGATCCAGCAAATCAGCTTCGATATCGTCCATTTCTTCCAAGCTATTAAACCCTTTTCGCACGATAACATGGCAAGTAGTACAAGCTTTTGACATATCACAAGCATGCTCAATTTTCACGCCTTTTTCTAGCAAACCACGGCATAGATTATCGCCTTCATTGAGTTCAATCTCTGCGCCAGTAGGGCAAATTTGGTGATGCGGTAATACAGTAATTTTTGGCATAGCAATCTCTTAACGATTAATAGTCTTATGTATTCAAAATTAATTTGACCAATCCGCGGTTGAAGTGCCTTTCATGGTTTCATTGACCGCTTGGTTCATGATAAGTGCAGCAAAATCATCACTATGAACTTTTAGCTGCGCGCTCGCTGTTTCTAGCTGGGCTTGTTCAGCACCATCAATCGCCTGTTGAACATCAGCCATTGAGGCTTGCAGCGTATTCTTCTGCTCATCGCTTAACAAAAAGCCAAATTCTGCAAGCGCGGATGCTAGCGCCAATAATTCTCGTTTTGCTTCTACTCGACTTTCAATCAAGCTACGCTGCAATCGATCTTGCATGGCAAAATCAAAGCCTGCTTTGAGCAGTTTTTCCTGCTCATCTTCTGACAATCCATAAGACGGCTTGACTTGAATTTGGCTTGCTTTGCCCGTTGTCAACTCTTTAGCCCAGACGGTTAACTGACCATTGGCATCAATTTGAAAAGTGACTTCGATACGCGCCAACCCTGCTTTCATCGCTGGAATATCAGTCAGTTTAAACTGCCCTAACGAGCGGTTGTCAGCCACTGTATCGCGTTCACCTTGTACCACATGGATAATCATACCATTTTGGTTATCTTGATAGGTTGTAAATACCTGTTTGCGCGTCACAGGAATGGGCGTGTTACGCGGAATAATCACTTCGGTAAGACCACCCATGGTCTCAAGCCCCAAGGATAAAGGCGTGACATCAAGCAGCAACACCGTATTTTGCTGTTGTCCGATTAATTGGTCGGCATATTTGGCTGCGCCCAACGCAACGACTTCATCTGGATTGATGCGTGACAGTGGCGGCTGATTAAACGTTTCTGCCACGATTTGCTGAATCAATGGCATTCGTGTCGAACCACCTACCAATACCACTTCATCAAGCTGGGACGTTTCAAGTCCAGCATCACGTAGTACTTGCGCACAAACCGCTAATGTGCGGTCAGTCACAGGCTGGATGATTTGACGAAGATTGCTTTGGGTTAACACAATGTCAAAAGCTTGACCGTTGATTGAAAGCTCGGCTGTCACTTGGTCTGCTTTTGATAACTGTTCTTTGAGCGTGCGAGCCTGTACGTTTAGCAGCTGTTTTTGATGGTTATCAATGGTTGATGGATTCAAGCCTGTTTGTTGAATCAGCCAATTAGCAATCAAGCGGTCAATATCATCGCCACCCAGTGCGCTATTACCGCCAGTTGCCAACACTTCATACACACCGTGATTGAGCTTTAACACCGATACATCAAACGTGCCCCCGCCCAAATCATAAATGAGATGATATGCTTCGTTTTGTGTTTGGTTCAGCCCATACGCCATCGCAGCAGCCGTCGGCTCGTTTAATAAGCGAATCACATGAATGCCTGCCAATTTAGCCGCATCTTTGGTCGCTTGGCGCTGTGCTTCATCAAAATAAGCCGGCACCGTAATCACCGCACCCACAATACTATTGTCAGGTAACGCCAATTTTGCCCGATCATACAGATGTTTTAACAGGATACTTGATACTTCAACAGGATTTTTGGCACCTTGTGGGGTTTGGATACTTGGCATGACGTCGACATCACCGACTAATTCGTAAGGATGATTGAACTTAATATCCTTGATGCTTCGACCCATAAACCGTTTGACCGAGCGTACAGTATGGTTTGGCGCTTGTTCTGCCATTGCTTCAGCATGACTACCTACCAAAGTTTCGGGATTGCCATTGTCATCTAAGCCAAAATACACCACCGAGGGTAAAAGCTTTTGGCAATCGATACCTTTTACCTGATTAGCAATTTGACTGTCGTCATTGGCGTTATTGTCACTAGATTGACATTCGCTAACTTTATCGCCAATCACTTGTGGCTCACCTGAACGTACTACCGCTACCAGTGAGCGCGTGGTTCCTAAGTCAATTCCCAAAGCAAAACGATGCGCATGGGGCTTGGCACTTTGATTGGGTTCAGCGATTTGTAATAACGACATAAATTGGACCAATTGAAAAATAGAAAAAATAATTTGAAAATAAAACCAGCTTAGTTTATATCTTTATAGAAAGTCAAAACGGATGGTATTATAAATTAAAAATATGATAAACCAATAAATTAACCAACGCTATGACAACTTACCCTTTCACCATGATTTACACGTAAAGATCGTCATCATTATCAAAATTTTGCTTGGCTAATTCATCGGTGGTTTTTGCCACATCTACTTGCAGTTTAACCAAAAACTGCAGTTTTTGAATGATATCTATCGCCTGTTTGGTTAAGGCATCATCATTAGCCTCAGCTGCAGCTGAATTATCAATTTTTTGGTAAACTTCGTCAAAGGCAAGTTGATAATTATTTAGCCACTCGGTAAGTTTTTTGCTAAGTAGCGTAATACTTTGGCTATCAGCATCGTCTAAATCGATACGAAATGACATGGCATCGTCTAAAAATTCCAAATCACGAATCGGCTGGTTAATAGATTGTGAAATGCCTTTGAGTGCCAATAAATGTGACGCGCGAGAATCAGGGTTTTTAAGCGTATTGTAGGCTTCATTAATAATAGCAGACGCTTGCTCAGGCTTTAGTGCGGATAATTTGGCGATTGATTCACGCAAAGAACTATCCGTATTAGCAGATAGCAAAAGGGTTTGCTCAGCTACAGACGCATCAAGATTGTTATCAGGATGGAACTTAGATTGAAGTTGGCGAAGGGTCTGCTGAAGTTTGGCTATATCAATTTGATATTGTTGGGGTACATTCATCAACTCAAAATAATTAACCATTTTCAACTTCCCCTACCGAGCCATCACTATACTGACAAAAAATATTAAAAACTAAACGGTGAAAGATTCACCACAGCCACACTCACCTTTTTGGTTTGGATTACTAAATTTAAAGCCTTCATTGAGACCTTCTTTGACAAAATCCATTTTCAAACCATTAAGATAAACTAAGCTTTTTGGATCGACAAATACACTAACCCCATTACTTTCAAAACGTTGATCGTTAGGGTCTGGCTCATCAACAAATTCCAGTACATACGCTAAGCCGGAACAACCTGCGGTACGGATACCTACGCGGATACCTTCGCCATGACCACGGTTTTGCAAAAAATCGCGTACATGTTCAGCTGCATCGTTTGATAATTCAATCACTTTACTACCCCATCTATTCATTTCAATCTTCAAGCTAGTCACTTCGAGCGACTCACACAGTCTTATTGAGGATGAATCAATAAGACTGTGACAATCGTGCAGTCAATCAAGCTTCAGCTTTAGATTTATAATCTTCAATCGCTGCTTTAATGGCGTCTTCTGCCAGCACTGAGCAGTGCACTTTAACCGGTGGCAATGCCAGCTCCTCTGCGATATCTTTGTTTTTAATTGCGCTAGCTTCATCCAGGGTTTTGCCTTTAAGCCACTCTGTCACCAATGAGCTTGATGCAATGGCTGAACCACAACCATAGGTTTTAAAGCGCGCATCTTCAATGATACCGTTATCACCCACTTGGATTTGCAGGCGCATCACATCACCACACGCTGGGGCACCGACCATACCGGTACCGACATTTTTGGCATCTTTATCTAAGTTTCCCACATTGCGTGGATTTTCATAATGGTCAAGCACTTTATCACTGTAGGCCATTTCATTTTCCTTTTGGCTGGTTACGTCAAACGTAACTGACTAATCTTTACTTATTAATTCGATTGAATAAATTTTTAATGGAAATTAATTTTTAATACAAATTAATGTTCATTCCATTCCACACTATTTAAATCAACGCCTTCTTTATACATATCCCAAAGCGGTGATAAAGCGCGTAATTTTTCAACCGCGATTCGCATCTCAGCAATCGCATGGTCAACATCTTCTTCGGTGGTATAACGTCCCAAACTAAAACGAATTGAACTGTGAGCAAGCTCATCTGATAATCCAATCGCACGTAATACGTAGGAAGGCTCAAGCGTTGCTGATGTACAAGCAGAACCAGACGACACGGCAAAATCTTTCAATGACATCATCAAGGATTCGCCTTCTACAAAGTTAAAGCTGATGTTGACGATATTTGGAATGCTGTGATTGATGTCACCATTAAGATAAACCTCATCAAGCTCTTTTAACCCGTCCCACAGACGTTGACGCAGTTTTGTCAGTCTGGCTTCATCTTCTGCCATACGTTTGCCAGCAATGGCAAATGCTTCACCCATTCCCACAATCTGATGCGTTGCCAAAGTACCTGAACGCATACCACGCTCATGACCACCACCTTGCATTTGTGATTTTAGACGCACACGCGGTTTGCGACGTACATATAAGGCACCAATCCCTTTAGGACCATAAATTTTATGCCCAGAAAAACTCATCAAATCAACTTTTAATTGTTCCAAATCAATCGGAGTTTTACCGGCTGCCTGCGCCGCATCAACATGAAAAATAATACCTTTTTCACGTGTGATTTCACCAATCGCCGCAACATCTGTTAGGGTGCCAAGTTCGTTGTTAACCATCATTAGGGTCACTAAAATAGTATCTTCACGAATAGCCTCTTTCACTTGGTCAACCGTGATCAGACCTGTCTTTGGCTGTGGGTCTAGATAAGTGATTTCAAAACCTTCTGTTTCTAACTCGCGGCAGACGTCTAGCACGGCTTTGTGTTCAATTTTACTGGTAATAATATGTTTGCCTTTACCACTATAAAATTGTGCGGCGCCTTTAATCGCCAAATTGTTTGACTCAGTAGCCCCTGAAGTAAAGACAATTTCACGTGAATCGGCGTTGATTAATTCTGCGATTTGCTCACGGGCAGTTTCAACCGCTTCCTCAGCTTGCCAACCAAACCCATGCGAACGCGAGGCAGGATTACCAAACACGCCATCAAAGGTCATGTATTTCATCATCTTTTGGGCGACTTGCTCATCAATTGGTGTGGTCGCGGCATAATCTAAATAGACTAATTTATTCATGCTAACAAATTCTCCCCAGAATTCTGTTTTAAGGTTTTGCTGTTATCAGCTAATGAATGATTGTTACTAATGTTACTAACTTTAGCGGTGCTATGCTTTGCTCGTTGCGATACAGGTGCCTCTGTCATCGGGTTTACCGCAGATTGTTTCCTATGCTGCATATCTTCTACCATCAAAATTTGACGCTCAGAAATTTCACGGATAATTTGACGATTAATAAGCGTATCTAGTGTCACCGTGGACAAATAGTTTTCAATTTGCTCAGACAATCCATTCCATAAATCATGGGTTAAACACATGGCGCCATCTTGGCAGTTGCCCTTACCTTCGCAAGCTCTAGCATCCACCGACTCATCAACGGCTGAAATAATGGTCATAATCGAGATTTCATTGATGGGTTTGGCAATATGATAACCGCCTGAAGCACCGCGAGTGCTTACCACCAACCCTTTTTTACGCAGCTTTGAAAATAACTGCTCAAGATAAGAAATAGAAATCTCTTGACGTTTTGCGATATCAGACAATGACACAGCCAATTCATGTTTTTGCTCTTGCAATGCCAAATCTAGCAGCGCTGTCACTGCATAGCGTCCTCGGGTTGTCAATCGCATAGTAGCCCCACTTAAGTTAAAAAATTTAAATCTGTTCAAGCACAGTAAGCTGTGAAAACACGTTTTATGGTTGGTATGACTATTATATAAAAATCCGAGTCTTTTAGTCAAGATTAATTCTTACTAAAACACTCGGATTTATTTATTTCTCAGATTTATTTACTTAATGATAAGCGATTTTTTATCAAAGCAATTTTTTTATCAAAGCAATATAAGGGAATGGGTGTTACTTTACCACCCAGCCAATCGCACAAATAATGAATAATACAAAAAATGCGATTGCCGCGCGTTTCATCCATTTATTTTTACTGTTTAATTCTAAAATTTGTGCTTCAAGCGCTGTTTTTTGTAGATTTGCGGCGTTGACTTGGCTATTGAGTGCCTCAACTTGTTGTTTATAGTCATCATCGGTTTTGATAGGTTTTTTGACTTTTTGCTTGTCTTTATCGCCTTTGACTGCTTTTGTGATGACTTGTAATAGCTGATTGATACCAATTTGATGTAAAAAAGCCTTCACCTCTGCCGTCTTTTGTGCTTCGCCGCGGATTTGTAGCTGCTCGATGGCTTTGGGCTGATTGGTAAATAAATTCTGGGCGATTTGCCAAGTAAAGCCATTGATGGTCACGTCGACCTGCTGAGAAGGCTGTAATTGACTGTCTAACAAAATGCCGTTAACGGTAAAAGTCATATAAAAAGTGACGTTTGGGATATAAGCGTGAATATGAACGACAGTATTGGTAGTGGCTAAAGGATAGACAACCTTACGAAGATCGGCATCAAAACGTAGCAACAGGGTCAGCAAGGTTTCAATAATCACTAATACCACATTGAGCGCTGTCGTGGCTATATTGCTTGGGGCATTGGTCGAAGTTTGAAAATTATCGTTCATTAAATTTCCACAAAATTAATCAAATATGGGTTTTGTAATTTGTCGATAGTGTAACTTCAAAAGGTTGTTAATAACATTAATTATTGTAAGTCTGGTATAAAACACTGTCAGTCGGTGATTCTTAGTCAAGAAATCATTGCGAGATTGATTCTTAGCCACTTTTACTCACTATAGCTGTATATATCAATTTTTAGCGGTTTTTGTTGAAATAAAATGTTATCGTTTGGTGTGCTAACCACTATATTTTGCAAAAACACGTTAATCAATGCTTAATTGCACAGAAATTATGATTAAACTGCTTGTGAAGCCGCTTGAGTTTACTTATAATCGAATCATAATTACTTATGCAGCACTTGATACTCAAGGCTTTGAGCCTAATTACTTGTCAAGCGTATGCTTTGTATATATAACGTTTATTTTCATCCCTAAAAATTTGAAGGATATTCTTATGAATAAGTCAGAATTAGTTGATAGCATTGCTAAAAAAAGTGGTCTTTCTAAAGCCCAATCAACTGAAGCATTAAATGCCTTTATCGCAACGATTGGCGAAGCAATGAAAGCCAATGATACCGTGTCACTGGTTGGCTTTGGTACGTTTAGCGTGAAAGAACGCCAAGCACGTACAGGTCGTAACCCACAGACTAAAGAAGAAATTCAAATTCCAGCAAGCAAAGTGCCAAGCTTTAAAGCAGGTAAAAGTTTAAAAGATATGGTTAACTAATTAACCCTATATCTAAAAAAGGCGTATTTTTAATTAAATACGCTTTTTTATTGCCTTATAATTTCCTTACTAAGTATAAAAACTGAGTAAAAACTTAAGTAAAAAACCACTATTTTACATAGTGGTCTTTTTGTTTGGCAAGCTTTGGTTCATCTATCTTGGCACAGTAATGATTTGACCCACTTTTAGCGAGGCCGTTGGTGACAAGTTATTTAAGCTAGCCAGTTCTTTAGGGCTGATGCCAAAGCGTCCTGCCAAAGAAATTAAGCCTTCGCCTGCTTTGACTTTATAGGTTGTTGTGGTTTTTGGAATTTTGATGTTTTGACCAATCAATAACGACTCATTACCTTTTAAATTATTTAAAGCGGCAAGCTCACTTTTAGAAACGCCATATTTTGCACTCAAGTTTGTCAGACTATCACCTGATTTTACTTGGTAGCCTTGTGCCTCACCACGACTATATTTACTTACTGGCTTTGACGCTGGCTTGTTATCATCCTCTGATTGGGCGTCTTTGGCTGCTTTGGTCTCTTTTTTTGTTTCTTTTTTGCTCTCGGGTTTTGCAGAGTCGCGTTTGACGGTAGGTTCGCGGGTCGCTGTCACGCTAGCCACCGTACCCAATCCCGCTTGAGGAATAACCAGTTTTTGCCCCTGAATTAAATTTGCAGTCGGTTTTAGATAATTGGCTTTGGCCAAGTCTGCTACCGTTAAATCAAAGTTATTGGCGACGCTACCTAAGCTATCACCTGGACGTACCGTGTAGTTAATCGATTTGCCAGCTAGCGCATATTTGACCTTTTCAACTGTGACAGGCACGATGATGACTTGTCCTTTTTGCACACGATAATTGGTGTTAAAACCGTTGACATCGGCAATGTCTTTGGGCGATACGGACAGTCGATCAGCGATACCCGACAAGGTATCACCCGTCTGAACCGTATAACGACTTGATACCGGTTGCACTTCAGCTCTAGCAGGGGCAGGCTTTTGCGCTGCGGGCTGTGCCACTGGCGGCTCTGGCATTTTGTCTGGAATTAACCACAAGTTTTGGTTGGTACGCACTTGATAAGTGACTGGTAAATTATTGAATTTTGCTAACTCACTGACATTTAGATCAAACTTGTCGGCGATGCCTGTCAAGGTATCCCCCGCTTGCACGATATAGCTATTGGCTTTACGTTTTGGCGATTCTGCTACTTTGGGTTCGATAGGCTTGGCGTTGTATAAGTAAAGTGTTGAACCTGCTAGCAAGGCAGCATTTGGGTCAATTTGGTTCCATTCAGCGATATCTCGCCAATTTACACCCATGCGACTGGCGATATTTGCCAAGGTGTCGCCAGCTTTGACTTGATAGGTGCTGCGTGTGCCACTTGGACGTTTTTTGGCAGCTTGCTTGCTAACTGTGACAGCTTTGCTTTCACTGGTGGTATTGGATTTGCTCGTGGTTGCTTGCGCCGTGCTGGGTGCTTTGCCATTTAAGCTCGACGCTTGGGTAATTTTGACCTCTTTTGGCAACACCACGGGTGGTTCTTCATAAGTCAGTTTTTTGGTCTCGCCTTTGGCTTCTAGCACAGATTGCTGGGTTTGAATGGCATTGAGCTTGATATTACTATCTGTAGGGTTAATCGCTTGCTCTACTTGTGGTGCGGTTTTTTCGATTTCTTTAGCAATTAAGTTACGCTCTTGATTGGACAAAGGCGGTTCTTGCACAACGGTGTTATTGGCAGTGACAATCGCTGAAGTCGTTGGTAATGTATTGGTAGACTGCATTTCAGCGGTCACCATTTTTTGTTCGGTGGCGGTAATCGGCGGTTCTTTGATTACCGTATTACGGCTTTGGATACTTGGCGCACTAGGAATAGGGGCGATATAAGTCGTGGTTTGGTTTTTAACCATATTATTTGCCATCGCCGCCAAGTCGCTGCTAGAGGATGGCAAGGTAACTTTTTCTTTTTTGCTATAGGCTTGTTGGGCGGCAGTGAGCGAATCACCTTGACTTGCGGTTGTGGTTCTAGTTTGGTTGCCAAAGTTTGTCGTCGGTGTGTTATAAGTAGACGTAGTAGTTTTAGGGGTGACATAACTATTGTTTGCCAAATAACCTTGCTGACTCATATAACCATTACCCCGTAATTGGGTGATTTTACGGTCAATGGATTCATTGAGATCATTGGGAATCAGAATGCGACTTGGGCCTGACATATCTACCGCACCTGCAATTAACGCAGGATTTAGGGCGCGCAGTTCATCGTAGCTTACGCCTGTCAAATTACTAATTTCATACAAACTTACCCCAACATTGGCAGGGACACCTCTAAAATGCTGACGGTTTGCAATTGCGGGTAAATACACATTGTAGGTACTCGGATTTTTGACAATTTGCGCCACTGCCAAAAATCGAGGGACATAGTTCATCGTTTCAGTGGGTAGTTTGAGCGACCAATAATCCGTGGGTAGCCCGCGCGCGGCATTGTAATTAATCGCAGATTGGACACGGCCTGGACCGGCATTGTACGATGCTAATGCCAACTCCCAACTACCAAACTGGTTATACAAGGCGGTTAAATAGTCATAAGCGGCACGGGTTGACTCAATCACATCACGGCGACCATCAAAGGTACTGGTTTGATTCAACCCATAAATACGACCTGTACTTGGAATAAACTGCCATAAACCTGCAGCCGATGCGTTACTATTGGCATTGGGGTCATAAGAGCTTTCAATCACAGGCAATAATGCCAGTTCCGTTGGAATATTGCGACGCTCAGCTTCTCGCACCGTGTAGTATAAATAGCGGCTAGCACGCGCTGTTAAGCGGTTTAGATAGTCTTGGCGGCTAATAAACCAACTTTTTTGCGCTTCAATACGCGGATCGTACACATTTGAGTTCATACGAAAATTGACGCGCAGTCTATCCCACAAATTACCATAGCGCTGAACCAACAAAGCGTTATTCTCTACCATGCTCATGTCGGTGGCTTCAAGCAGCCCTTCAAGTTCATCCAAACTATCCATATCCAGTAACGCTGCATTTTCTTGCGCGCTACGCACAGTGCTTTTGCTGTGACTGGATGATCCAATCATGGGTTTACCCGCTGGACTGGTGGTGCTGGTGGTTGGCGCACTGCTACAGGCTGCCAGAATAATAGACGAGATAGCTAAACTTAACGGTTTGATAGTTTTTTTTGATGAATGGCTTATCGAAAGCAACATGATAATTCCTAGCTCTTTTTTGCAATTTAGATGTAGGACATATATCCATCTCATAGCGTAAAACTATGAAAGAATATAAGCTAAAATTTGACATTATAAATAAAAAAACGGCTGTGATTTCAAGCCAGTGAAATTAAATATTGGCTGAAATTATACTAGAATCCATAAAAAAAGTGGCACAAAACTTTTGCACCACCCTTTTTAACACCACTAAATTAGTGCTTTTCAATCACAAGCTGGCTAATCGCCCTAGACAATAACACCGAGTTACCGCTTTCAGCAAAGGTAATGCGTGAAGTTGTTACTAAACGTGTCGTTACGTTATTTTCGACGATGACTTCTGTGGTTATGGCATCTGCTTTGGCATGGTTACCGCTAGATACCACGTTGTTTAATTGTATATCATAGCCATATCGTGTTGCTTTTGACCAGTTGTTTTGCAAGAGGTTTAGATAATTGCTTTTATTTAAGGTGGTGGTTTTTCCTTTACGCGACACAGATATCAAGGCATCATCAGCCACTAGGCTTGCAACGCGCGAAATGCTCTTAGCATTTGCTGCAGCCGCCATCGCCGCACCGTAATTATCGATATCACGCTGGGTGATCTCAGCGTTTGCCAGCGTTGGGACGGTTAACGAAGTCGCGATGACTACACCTAGCCATAGTTTTGACCTTACCTGCTTTCGGATTTTATCAATCGGTTGAAAATTTAACGTCATAGTCATGAGATTTTCCTTCAATTGGTAACACCAATTGTTTGACCCTAAAAGAAATAATTTGTTACAACTAAGCATAGCATAACCATTAACTTTATTGTTACGTCATTGTTAATAATCAAGCATAAAATAGTGAATAACTCCGATAAAACTCTGTGACCCTCATATCTAAAACTATCCAAAATCGCTGGATTTTCTACTCACCGTTCATCTTCCTAGCGCTGAATTATTTCAGCAAACAAGGGTTAATCATTTATTAATTTGGCTAAATCGGTTATCATTACAGGTTGTTTTTATCACTGTTTTATGACTAAGTCTCAATTGAAGGGTATTTTAACTATGCTACTTACCGCTATTTTAGCATTTATCCAATCTGCCCATGCGGAAGGTGCGGCGGCAGCACCTACTGGAACAGGTGCTTCCACCATCATGCAAATGCTATTGCCATTGGCTTTTTTTGCTATTTTTTACTTCATTATTATCCGACCACAAAGCCGTCGTAACAAAGAGCATCGTCAAATGATTGATGCCATTAAAGAAGGCAATGAAGTGGTATTTGCCGGTGGCTTGATGGGGAAAATCAAAAAACTTCAAGGTGAATATGCGGTTGTAGCATTAAATACTACCCAAGAGGTGATGGTGCAACGTGCCTCAATCATTTCGGTATTGCCTGTGGGTACCATTGATAGTCTTAAATAATTGCTGATGCAGCTCACCTGTCAGGTTGGCGACCTAGCATTCTGTTAAGTTGCCAACTGGCTATTATGATATTTTACTGCCTTGTTGATCGCGGTTAATAGCCCTAGTAGAACAACTAGTTACCTAAAAAAAATCAAGTTTAAGAAGTCAAGATTATGCACTACCCTGCTTGGAAATACTTTTTAATCGGCATTGTGCTGCTACTGAGCACCCTGTATGCCCTACCAAACCTTTATCCAGACAAGCCCGCCGTTCAAATCACGGGGGCTTCCGCTAGTACCACATTGACCAATGATGTACTAAAACAAGCGGAAACCATCCTAAATGCCGCCAACATCCCAACCAAGAACAACAGTTTTGATGGTAAATCAGCTTTGTTAAAAATTGGTGATGAGTCGACTGAAACGCAGCTTAAAGCGCAACAAGTGCTAAAAGAAAAGCTTGGCGACAATTACGTGGTGGCACTGAACTTGGCACAAACCACGCCAGCATGGCTACGTAATATTGGCGGCAATCCTATTAAATTAGGCTTGGACTTGCGGGGTGGTGTACGGTTTGTACTAGAAGTTGATATGAGCAAAACCGTCTCTCAACGTTTGGAAAACTTAACTCGAGATATTCGTACAGAGCTACGCAACCAAAAAATTGCCGTGACCAATTTACAAGCAGGGCAAAATAATCTGACGTTAAACTTTGTCGATAATGCCGCGCGTGATCAAGCCATGAATGTGTTACGTAGTCGCTTTGGGACAAATTACGAATTACAACCGCTCATCAATGCAGGGGGTCCAGCGATTAACATGACCTTGACCCAGTCGACGATTTCACAAATCTCTCAAGATGCGGTCACCCAAAACTTGACGACTTTACGAAACCGTATTAATGAGCTAGGCGTGGCTGAAGCCGTGGTGCAATCACAAGGTGCCAACCGTATTGTGGTGGAATTACCCGGGGTACAAGATACCGCAGAAGCCAAACGGGTCATTGGTCGTACCGCCAATCTCGAATTTCGTATGGTGTCTGAGCAAAACAATACCTTCCAAGCCAATCCATCTGGGGTATTGCCTGCAGGCACTGAAGCCTACTCATTTGGTGAAGTTGACAGCCCACAAAAAACCTTGTTGGAACGTCAAGCTGTGGTCACCGGTCGAAACGTACAGGATGCCCAAGCAGGGATGGATCAAAATGGTCGCCCTCAAGTCAATATCACGCTGGATAACGCAGGCGGTCGTTTGATGCAAAATACCACAGCGAAATCAGTGGGCAAACAAATGGCGGTACTGTTTATTGAAAATAAGCAGCGTGTCACCTTCCAACCAGACCCAGTGACAGGTCAAAATAAAGAAGTAAGAACACCTTACGCAGAAAGCCATATTATCAATCAAGCGACCATTCAAGGCGTCTTTGGCTCAACTTTCCAAATCACGGGCTTAGATAGTAATGCAGAAGCCTCAGAGCTGGCTTTGTTACTTCGTGCAGGTGCGCTAGCGGCGCCCATGTATTTTGTTGAAGAACGTACTATTGGTCCATCATTGGGGCAAGATAACATCCAAAAAGGTATGTTCTCTACCCAAGTCGGCTACTTACTCGTGTTCTTATTTATGATTATCTTTTATCGTTTATTTGGTTTGATTGCCAATATCGCGTTGATTTTTAACTTAATGATGATTTTAGCCATCATGTCAGTGATTGGTTCTGCCCTAACCTTGCCGGGTATCGCAGGTATCGTGTTAACCATCGGGATGGCGGTGGATGCCAACGTGCTGATATTTGAACGCATCCGCGAAGAGCTTGCCAACGGCGCCAGACCAAAATCTGCGATTGTGGCGGGTTTTAACCGCGCATTTACCAGTATTTTTGATGCGCAGCTAACTACCTTGATTGTCGCATTTATTTTATTTGCGATTGGTACAGGTCCGATTAAAGGTTTTGCTGTTACCTTAGCCATTGGTATTGCCAGCTCTATCTTCACCTCAGTGACCGTCACGCGTGCACTGGTACAGTTAGCTTATGGCTACCGCAAAACTGTCAAACGCCTAAGTATTGGTTAAGGAGCGAATAATGAATGATGATAAGTTAGAGGATCTAGAGGGTTTAGATGGCTCAGAACCCATTAACCCCGAGCAAAAACTCTCCGAGCTCGGTGTACGTCGTAGTGATGAAATAGCATCAAATAAACAGCACCGCAAAACGCCGCGCCGTAATGGTAAAGGGGTGAATAAAAATTTGGTCAAGCAACCTGCCAACTCCTCCGATACTGCAACCCAAAACGCTGGGTTGGCGGTGGCTAACACTGCCATTGCTGAATTTTCGGCAGATGGTTTTGGCGGTGAAAAACTCTTTGCGGGTCGGCGTATTATTGATTTTTTGAAGGTATCTAAACCTTTTGCCATATTATCCGCCATCTTAACGATTCTGGGTTTGGTCGCTATTTTAACCAAAGGTTTAAATCTAGGCTTAGACTTTACAGGCGGTGTGTCGGCCACGGTTGTTTATGAGCAACCCGTGCAACAAGCCCAAGTTCAGTCAGCCTTAGCAAGCCATAAAATCAATGACAGTGTGGTGCAATATTTGGGCAGTAACAAAGAAATTTTGGTACGCCTGCCGCCGCAAAAACAAATCGAAGGGTTATCAAACTCTCTCGATACTGCGTTAGATTTACCCAATAACAATGCCACCATCAAGAATATTGACGTGGTTGGCAGTCAAGTAGGTAATGAAATTTATGTCAGCTCCTTGGGGGCAACGGCACTGGCATTACTGTGTATGTTTATTTATGTGATGGTGCGTTTCCAAGCCAAATTAGCCTTAGGCGCGGTGTTGGCGTTATTTCATGATAGTATTATCACCGTGGGTATTTTCGCACTTTTCGGGTGGCCGTTTGATTTGACCGTGCTTGCTGCAGTGTTATCACTGATTGGTTACTCGATTAACGATACCATCGTCGTCTTTGACCGTATCCGTGAGAATTTTCGCCGTGTCCGTGGTGCTAGCCCAACGCAAATTGTCAATTTATCGCTCACCGAAACGCTACGTCGTACCATTATGACCATTTCAACGGTGTTGCTGGTAGTGGTCGCGATGCTGCTGCTTGGCGGTGAAAGCTTGCATTGGTTCTCAGTAGCATTGCTCATTGGCTTGATTTTAGGTACTTTCTCATCGGTGTATATCGCCAGTGCGATTCCACTGTGGCTCGGTATGTCGCGCAAAGACTTTATTGTCGAAGTCAAACCAGAATTTGTTGAGGACGAAGTGGTTTTTGAAGACCGCAATGCGCCTATCTACGACAACAAAGTATTAGATAATCAATAAATGATTTGAGCGGCAAAAATACCCTACTTGCTAGGGTATTTTTATGGCTAGAATCTAAACAAGAATAGCAATGATGACAAATGAATTAATGAAAAATGGGTTATGGCAACAGGCGTTTAAAGTAAGTTTTCCTGTGGCAATGGGCTATATTCCTGCGGGCATTGCCTTTGGTGTGTTGTTTGTGGCAGCAAAAATGCCTATATGGGCGGCGATTTTATCTAGTGTGGTGTTATACGCGGGTGCGGCGCAATATGCTTCTATTGCGCTGTTAGCGGGCGGGGTTGGAATCTCAACCATCGCCAGCAATACCTTAGCGATAAATTTGCGCCATGCTTTTTATGCCATTCCTTTGTTAAAACAATTACCAACCAATCCTATCCGTCGATTTTATTGCTTGTTTGCGTTAACCGATGAAACTTTTTCCGTGTTAACCACCCTTCATGAAAATGAACGCCAAAGCCTCATATTACCTGTGAGCTTGCTCAATCAGTGTTATTGGGTTATCGGTACCATATTGGGCATTTTGCTGGGTGCAGGGCTCAATGATTGGGTACCCCATTTGGATTTTGCGTTAGTGTGCTTATTTGCTATTTTAGCCTACGAGCAGTTTAAAGCGGTCAAGGCTTACTATCCCATATTCATCGCCATCATTGCATTTATAGCGGCATTTTATTTTATATCCGATTGGTTGCTACTATCAGCGATTTGCGTGAGTTTGGGACTCATTATCATCCACTTTTTTATGAGCAATAAATCTGCTCATGAGCAAGCTCTCTGATAGTTCAAACTACGTGACAGTTCAACCGCCAAAAAATTTATCCATTAATCGTTATAATATTATGAACATACCACCTGATAACTTTTATTTAGTCGCCGCTACTTTTGCCATGGCTTTGGTGACTTTTCTCACCCGCTTGACCCCGATAATTTTGCCAAAGCGATTATTGGATGCGCCATCGTTGCTCGCGGTGAATAAAGCATTGCCATTATCGGTGATGACGCTGTTGATTTTAACTTCTTTGCATTGGCAGCAGCCCAAGCCTATGAGTATGAGTCTGGGCTTATCACCATTACTTGTGGCAGAGATATTAGCGCTTTTAGTGGTGTTGCTCAGCTATCATTGGAAAAAGCAATTACTGCTAAGTATGCTGGTGGGGATTGCTAGCCTTAATGGGTTTTTATGGGGATTAAATCTGATAGGTTTTCAATCCCCATAAAAAAAAGCCCAACTTGGGCTTTTTTTATGAAGGATAACTTATACCTCGGTTTGCACCCCGACGATATCCACAGGTGTATCAGCCACGTCTTGTATCCCAGATTTTTTCTGTTTGGCTTTATCACTGCGTTTACGCTGTAATTCATCCAAATAGTCTTCATCAATACCACCAGCGATGTATTTGCCATCAAATACCGAACAGTCAAATTTTTTGGCATCGCTGTGTTTGTCTTGTACCGCTTCAATCAAATCATCCAAATCTTGGAATATCAAACGATCCGCGCCGATGATTTTACAAACGTCTTCCACACTATGACCTGAGGCAATCAGCTCATTGCGCGCTGGCATGTCAATACCATACACATTGGGATATTTGACGGGTGGCGCCGCACTGGCAAAATACACATTATTGGCGCCTGCATCACGTGCCATTTGGATAATCTCGTGGCAAGTCGTGCCACGTACAATTGAATCGTCGACCAACAATACGTTTTTATTTCTAAATTCAAAAGGCACTGCGCTTAATTTTTGACGCACCGATTTTTTGCGTTGCTGTTGACCTGGCATAATAAAGGTGCGACCGATATAGCGGTTTTTCATAAAGCCTTCACGGTATTTCACACCTAGATGCTGGGCAAGCTCCATCGCAGAAGTACGTGAGGTATCGGGAATAGGAATAACCACATCAATCCCGTGATCTTCGCCCCATTCTTTGATGATTTTCTGCGCTAACGACTCGCCCATACGCATACGGGCTTTATAAACAGAAATATTATCAATAATCGAATCTGGGCGGGCAAAATAGACGTATTCAAAAATACAAGGTCTAAACTCTTTAGCTTCGACACACTGACGACTAAAAAAGTTATTGTTTTCATCAATAAAAATCGCTTCACCGGGCTTCACATCTCGAACGATATCAAAACCCAATGCGGTTAACGCAACTGACTCAGATGCCACCAGATATTCAAAGCCGCCATTTTCCGCTAATCGTTGACCAAAAATCAGCGGACGAATGCCATTGGGGTCACGAAATGCCAAAATACCATAGCCCGTAATCATGGCGACCACCGCATACGCACCTTCGATACGTTTGTAGACGGATGTCATCGCTTCAAAAATATCATCGGGACTTGGATGCTGGATACCGAGTTTTTGCATCTCATGCGCTAGCACATTGAGCAAGACTTCTGAATCAGAATCGGTATTAATATGGCGCATATCTTCCATAAACAGTTCTTTGGCAATCTCTTCTGCGTTGGTCAAATTACCATTATGCGCCAAGGTAATACCATACGGCGAATTGACATAAAAAGGCTGAGCTTCCGCACTGCTAGACGTACCAGCTGTTGGGTAACGTACATGCCCGATGCCTTGATTACCGACAAGACGCATCATATGACGTGTCATGAACACATCGCGCACCATGCCATTTTCTTTACGCAAAAACAGACGTCCATCTTGACATGTCACAATACCCGCGGCATCTTGCCCGCGATGCTGCAGCATAGTCAGCGCATCGTATAGCATTTGATTAACCGGACTGTGAGCGGCTATACCGACAACTCCACACATATTTTACCCCTTTGATTTTTCACGGATGGCTATGAGACCTGATGAAAATTGAATGAAACTACCTTATTTGGCGGCTTAGAAGATGTTAGCCGTCAGTTAAACTTACCAATGCTATTGGCCCATTTGCCCTATTCCTTCGAAAGCGGTTTTCCCCAGATTGGCAGCAAGCTGTTGGGTGATTTGGGTCGCAAAAGGTGCCATTGGCAGTAGCGCATTGGCAAACTTAGACTGCTGCCAAAAGTCACGTTGACCGACAAAAGGCGCCAATAAACTCAGCACCATCAACACAATGACCAAATTTTTGACCAAGCCAAACCCCGCGCCCGCCAATTTATCTACGATACTCAGTCTAAGCCCCTGCAAGGTTTTACTCATCACCCATAATACGATTTGCAGTCCCACGATGACAAATAAGCCAATTGCCAAGAATGCCGCAATGATACTAAGGCCGGTTGAGCCAGTGAATGACACAAAAAACGGTGCTAAAGGTTTTGCCAAATAACTGGCTAGCAGCAGTGCCAATAGCCAACCAAACATGCCCACCAGTGAGCGCATTAAGCCATTATTAAATCCCTGCCACAACCCCATAAACAATACAAACAACACTAGCATATCTAACAAAGTCATCGGGTCAAGCTCGTATCATGGGATTTACAAAGTAGACGGCGAATGTTGGCTTAGACGATAACCGTCAAGGGCTTCAACACAGGTTTGAATGAGCTCTGGTCCTTCATAAATCAAACCACTATAGAGCTGAATCAAATCCGCACCTGCTTCAATCTTTTTAACCGCGCGTTGACCATTGTCAATGCCGCCTACGCCGATAAGCGCAACTGAGCTCGGTAAGCGTTCGGCAAACTGCTCAAGAACTTGGGTACTACGGTGGCTCAGTGGTCGACCTGATAGCCCGCCTGCTTCTTGACTGATTTTGTAGTCTTCTACCCCATTACGGCTTAAGGTGGTATTGGTGGTAATCAGCCCATCAATATCAAAACGCACCAATTCTTTGGCAATATAATCAATTTGGTCTTCTTCCAAATCTGGGGCAACTTTCAGTACCAATGGCACATAATACTGATGTTGGCTAGCGAGTTGGCTGTGGCGTGATTTGATGCCATCAAGCAGCGCCGTGAGCGCATCACCACTTTGCAAGTCACGCAGGTTTTTGGTATTGGGAGAGGAGATATTCACTGTAATATAAGACGCGTAAGGATACACTCGCTCTAGACAATAAATATAGTCATCTAGGGCATTTTCAACAGGCGTGCTGGCATTTTTGCCAATGTTAATACCCAAAATGCCTTGATATTTTGCACGCTTAACTTGCTCGATGAGATAATCGACGCCTTTATTATTAAATCCCATGCGATTGATAATGGCATGGGCTTCTTTGATACGAAATAGACGGGGTTTTTCGTTGCCAGGCTGTGGTTTTGGGGTAATCGTACCAATTTCGATGTAGCCAAAACCCAATGCCGCTAACGCATCGATATATTCGCCGTTTTTATCAAGCCCGGCTGCCAAACCTACCGGATTGGTAAAGGTTAACCCCATACATTCTGTCGTCAATTCTTGCTTACCGTACAAAAACCCGAGCATCCCAAATTTTTGCGATTTTTCGAGTAATGATAACGTGATTTCGTGGGCTTTTTCAGGATCGGTGTTAAATAAGAACGGACGAAGAAAGGCATACATAGTTGAATAAGCACTCACATTGCATGGGTGAATCTAATTGACTCTGCCCTTTATACAAGCAGAACTAACCTATTTAGCTTGAGAGATAGCACCCGTTGACGTGCTGTCTAGACTATCTCGTCAAAATCAGAAAAGCTATTATATCAGTGTTGACGCTAAATAAACACCTGCAATTTTCTTTGCTTCACCGCTATATTAACTACCATATCAGCTATCAACCCAGAGTATTTAGAATATAGATTGCAGGATTTAGCTTTTAACGTCCTATAATCAAAGACTAAGGCACAGCTCGACCATTTGACAAGGCAATCCAACCACGAATAATGCGATACAGATGCCATAAGACTGTGGCGACGATTATCAGGCCGCCTAAAGCACCGACAATAAAACTACCACCCATCGTATGATTACTATCAACGGCGGCGCCAAAAAATAGCCCGCCAGTCGCAAAAATCACCATGACAAAACCAATCACCCAAAAAAATATACTGTACCAAAACGTTTTGATTTGCCAATCAAAGTGACTATAAAGCCACGTGTTTCTAGCCTCATCGCGCTTTAAGTAATTCATCACAATCGGAATAATCCAAGTCAGTCCCGCAGTAAAATAACTAAACAGCGCCAACGCATAAGTAATGTGGTTATAACTGATTTGGCTTTGGGTCACCGGTAAGTTTTGACTAAGCTGCGTGTATTGCGGTAACGCTGATGGATAACCATTCGCCCCACTACCAAATTGTGGATTGGCTGGGTCAGGTGTGTGAGCATCTGTTGGTTTTTCTAGGTTCATTATAATTTTCCATTAATGATTATTACTTTTTTTATCGGGTCATACACTAGAATTTCAATTGATTGTTATGGACTTTAGGGTGTTACCCAAATCGGCTCTCGAATGGTAAATGGTTGGTGGTTGCTATCGGCAAACTCGATTGTCCAGCTAGCAGGCGACTGCTGCAATCTCAATGACTCAAAAGTCGGTACTGGGATGATTTTTATGCGGTTTTTTGCCGAATAAAGTAAATAGTTGCCATCGGGCGAAAAGTTGGCAGGTTCAGCCAATCCTTCATTATTGATAGCGATGCTTTTTTTAGTTGCCATATCTGCAAGCCTGCCTTGGCTATTATCGCTGACATAAGTGATCAAACGCCCCGTAGGACTAATCCGAGCTATGGCATTGGTTTTACCAGGCAAGTTTAAAGGCAAAAATTGTTGTTTTGCAAAATAGTATTGATAAAGTTGCGGTTGTAAAAATTTGGCTTTATCCGACGTAAATATAAAGGATTGACCATCTGGCAACCACACAGGGGCTAAATCAATTGCTGGTTGATGCGTCAGTTGTTGTTTTACATTGCCGCTGCTATCGGTCAAAAAAATCTCTGGATTGCCCATTTGGCTATTTGCTAGTAACAATTGGCGCCCATCAGGGGAGATTGCGCCACTAAAATTATGGGTGCGTCTGCCAGAAACTGCAGAAATCTCAGTGACTTGCAAAGTCGCTCTATCAAGGATAACGACTTGAGGATAACTTTTTCCTGCTTGAACGGTAAAAATCAGGCGGTCGCCTAAGCGACTGGCGGATAAGCTCATTATCGTCCCATTGACCTTATACAAAGTCTTTGGGTCGCTGCCATCGATTTGGGTTTCAATCAGCTGCGCTTGGCGATTTTCCCCAAATCCGGTTAAATAAATAAAAATCAACTTACCTGACAGCTGGCGAGCATCCATATGCAGCAAATTAGTTGGCGCAGTCGCTATGACTTTGGGCAGTGAGGTCGAACTTTGCAGGGTGGTGTTAGATAGTTTTGTTGATGGCGAGCGCATGGTCTGACACCCTGTCATCGCCAAGCTAATTGCCATGACAATTGCCATAACAGCGGCGCACCATAAACGGGGTAAGAGATAAACATGCTTCATGTTATTTGTGGCTTGGTTAAGGTAAAACATTATTGGCGTCTGGATTGAGCCAAAGTGGTCCATAAATCAAGCCATTGGGTACGCCATTTTGGGATGGGCTAATACTGATGGATTTGCCATTCGATACAATGGTAATGACATTTTTATTGGAATAAATATAGTGTTGTCCATTGGGTGAGACACCTGGGGCTTCACTTAACCCAACGTTATTTACAGCGGTTACCGAGCGCGAACCCAGATCCATCACCGCGCCTTGATTGGCGCCCGACAAATAGGACATTTTTTTACCATCATTGCTGATGCGCCCCATACTGCTCAGTCCGCCGCCCGTCAAGCGCTGTTCACTACCGGTTGCCAGATTGTATAGATAAATTTGACCTTTATTACCGCCTTTTTTACCACCGGCTCTATCTGAAGTATAGACAAATGATTGGCCATCAGGCGCCCAACTAGGATAAATAGCCCCCACAGGGTCATTGGTCAAGCGACGAGAATTGCCACCTTGCGCCAAATAAATCTGCGGTATGCCGTTTTCAAAACTGCTACTAAATATCACACGGCCATCTTTACTCACGGACGCGCCATAATTCATGGCTTTAAAATTCGTCAAATTGCTGACTGCCCCGCTGACAATATTGGCAGACATGACCTGCGGATAGCCTAGCGTGTCGGGCTGAACTTGAAAAGTAAAGGTTTGATTGTCAGCAGAGGTATTTAGGGTTTTAATGGTACCGTTAAACTCATAAATCACTTTTGGGTTAAACCCATCCACATCAGAAATGACCAAACGTGACACACGGTTTTTAGGCTTGCCTGTTTCCACCACATACGCAATGCGCCCAGAAAAATCGCCTTTGATGCCTGTCAATATCTCATAGATACGGTCAGCAACCTTATGCCCTGCCATACGCAAACTTTGCGAGTTATTTTTGCTGGTAACGGTTTGCAGACCTTGCATCACCTCGCCTGTCGCCACATTAATGACTTCAAAATTGATTTCAACATTGCCACGATTGCTGCGCGTATTGCCGACCACCAGATAAGGGACGGCGTTATGCTGCCAGACAGGCAAAGTGACTTCACGACTGCTATGAGGCCGCTCTGGTAAATTACTATCTAAGGTAAATTGCCCCAAATTGGTCAAATCATTGGTGACAATCCCTGAGATACTCTCCGCACCAGCAAATGGTACAATGGCAATTTGCAAGTTAGAGCGTGGTGCCTGCTTGACTAGGGTAAAATCAACATTGTCGGCAGCATTCGCTAGAGGTGGCATCGCAGTGGTAGCCAAGGCAATGATTGCCGCTTTCAAAAGAGTATGGTTCATAATTAGCCTGCAATAGTTATAATTATTAAAAATTGGTTTCAAATAATAGCATTGTTTTAATCGCCAAAAAAGACTGGGCAAGACTAAGCGCTACCACACTATTTAGCTTTACTACTTAGCTTTCCTATTTGACTTTACTATTTAGCTCTAAAATTGCCCGTCATGCTTCTTGCGCCATTTGGCGGGGGCGGCAGTGGACTTGATTGGTTGATTGCTTGTTGTAAGCTTGCTTTAAAAGCGGCATCACTACTGCCGCGAATAGTAATATTACTAATTGTACCATCCGCAGCAATGCTAAATGACGCCGTTAATGAATTGCCATTACTATTGGTTGGTACATTCCAATTTGCATCAATCATCGCCATGACTTGGCTGACATAGCCTGCCGAGCTCCCACCCGATGCACCACCACGTCTGCTAGAACTTTGACCACCAGATGATTGCGATTGCGCTGCACCTGTAGATTGACCATCTTTACCCAAATCCAGTGATTTTATATTATTATCACTTTGCCGCTCGCTATTGGCATTGAGATTTTTATTATAAGCGGCATTGTTCGCGCGTATTTCGTTTTTTACCTCATCAATATTGCTTTCGGCAATTTTATAATCTTGCAGATTTCGCTGCTGGGTTTCATTGCGCTGGTTTAATTCATCAATCACGCCTTGTCTTTCAGCTGCTACTTCTCGGTCTAGCTTTTCAGCAAATAGCGCCTGCTCTTTTTCCCATTGCGCCTGCTTGGCGGCTAACGTATTTTTAACCGTTTCAATTTGATTGGTTGATGTCGAATGGGGCGTATTCATTGGCACAGTTGATAGGGTTTGCGAATTTAAAGACGGTGTGTGAGCGTCAGCCATCTCGCCAGCCGTGGCTTGGTTTTGCGCAAGCTCATTTTGTTGGTTGGCTTTGATTTGCTGTTGCATTGCCGACAACTGCTCAGGGGTAATCAACGAGGTTTCCATGGGCGCTGGCGGGGTGTTATGATAAAAGAAAAACAATAACCCAACCACCAATGCATGAGCAATGGCACTGAGCACAATCGCCCATACCGGGTAATCGGGTGTTTTGACGGGTACATAGACTGAGGTCACTTCAGCATACATCGTCTCAGTATTTCCTTATTCTACCAAAAATATTCAATCAAAAATTAAAAGGTCATCGTATTAGAAGGCTGCTTGATTAAAAAGCTACTTCATTAAAAAGCCATTTGATTAAAAGGCTATTTGCTGGCTGGTTTTGGCGGTGCCGTTAACAAGCCAACCTTTTGGATGCCCGCTTGCTGCAAGTTTGCCATCAATTGGATAATATCCCCATATTGGTTATTTTGATCAGCATTAATCATCACATTGACATTGGGTTTACCATCGAACTGGTATTGAGGCTGAGATTGTAAATTATTCAAAGTGGCGATTAGTGCTTCTTCGCTCATTGGCTCATCGGTTTTGTCTTGGGTACTTAAATATAGCTGTCCATCAGATTTTAGTGACACAATCACCGGTAACTGCGTGCCTTGCTGTAGTGATTTGGTTTGCGCTTTTGGCAAATCAATATCCACCCCCGTCGTTAGCATGGGCGCAGTCACCATAAATATAACAAGCAACACCAACATAACATCAATATAAGGCACCACATTCATACCCGCATTGAGTTTTTGAGGACGGCTACGGCTGTAAGGATTTGCTTTCATAGTGTCAAGTTGTTCAATAAAATTTATCTAACATTCATTTAGCATTTAGCGTTTATCTAGCGAGCGAGCGGTGGCATCATGGCAGGTGAATTCATCCCTGTCGGTAAATTGGTAGCCGTATCCACAGTTTGTCGCAACAACATGCCTGTCATCTCATCACAGAACAGGCTACGACTTTGATAAACTTTATCGTTTTTTGCGGTAAAATGGTTGAAAGCCAGTGCCGCTGGAATCGCAGCAAACAACCCGAGCGCCGTGGCAATCAAGGCTTCGGCAATACCCGGGGCAACCGCAGCCAGTGTGGCTTGCGAAGAAGTCGATAAGCCCATGAAAGCCGTCATAATCCCCCAGACCGTACCAAGCAGACCGATATATGGCGAGACCGAGGCAATACTGGCTAGCAACGGCAATCCTTGCTCAAGCTCGAGTTGCTGACGCCCCAAGCCAACGCGAAGTTTGCGCTCGACGCCTTCAATGATTTCACTACGCGCTTGGGTGTTTTTGAGCAGTTTTAAAAACTCACTAAAGCCAATAAAAAAGATTTGCTCAAGTCCACTTCTATCTGGGTTACCTTGAACGCCTTTGTATAGGGTTGGCAATTCAACCCCGGACCAAAAGGTTTGCTCAAAATAATTATCGGCGCGCGTGGCAATTGCCAAGCGACTACTTAAACGAAAAATAGTGACCCAACACAACAAAGAAGCAAATAATAAAATGCCCATGATAATTTTGACGAAAATACTGGCGTGCGTTACCAAACTAACGAGATCAATCGAGCCTTCCATAAAGTTATGCTTCCCCAACCATCCAAATTACTAAATATAAGTCACTAAATATAAATTACTAAATATTTTGATGCCAGCTTATTAACAGCCCGCCAGCCATACCCGATTAAAACCAAAAACCAAAAAACAAAAACTAGTGCAATTATAAGGTCGAGCACTAGAATTTACATAAGCATATTGTAACCAATAACATCTGCTAATCGTATAAAAACTTTTGGTAGATTTTATCAAGCAGCTTGACGGTCAAAGTATTAGAAATTCCCGCAGGTGACAAGGCTGCCATCAGTTGATTTTGGCGCGGGCTTCAGCCTTATAGGTGTCGCTGTGTTCTACTCTTTTCTTACTCATGGTAAACTCTGGTTTAGGATGCAAGTTTAGTAAATATTTTTCTTCCGTTTTTTTTAAGCATACCTCAAAAATTTTAAAATATTTTTTGTATAAAGCGTTAAGCTAAAGAATAGAGCTTTGACTTTATACAGATAATTGTTTAATTTAAGGGAGGAAAACACCCTCAGAAAAATTTTAGCTAATTCAATATTATAATATAGGAGATACAAATGGCTATTTCACTTAATAAAGGCGGTAACTTATCCCTGTCAAAAACAGATCCTACCCTAACACGGTTATTAATTGGTCTAGG